>JAQCGA010000240.1 GCA_027619145.1 bacterium
GAATTAAAGAGATAAAAACAAAGCAGATTGCGGCCAGAAGATCTCTGGCATGAGGCCACGCCAGGTCTGGCAGGAGTCGATGGAGCAGTTGAACGAAAGCAAATGTACCTGCGGCAATGGCCACGGTTTGTCCAAAGGTAACCATCTGGCCCAGGACGTATCGGGGGCGATACATAGACAGAAGTAGGCGCGCACGAGATACGTTTTCGTCGCGGAGTCGCTCCAGGGTTGCACGAGAGAGCGTACTGCCAATGTTGCCAAGACGTGCCAGAAGGACCGTAAAAAGCAAGGAAAGTATTAGCGTTATGCCTTCTGGCCACCCAGAATCAGCCAAGGGGTGCTCACGCTCCTTTCATAGGCAACCTGCATACAGGTTTGTTGAGAGACCCTAACATCTGTTCTCAGAGCGACAGGTAGCGGTTTTCTTCGTCGCGCATGTGCGCATACGATGCGTCCGTGTCGTGATCAAAACCCAGCAGGTGGAGAACGCCGTGTACGGCGAGGTGTGTAAGTTCTTGAGCAAACGGTCTGTTTGCTTCATCGGCCTGGATGCGGGCTTTCTCTACTGAAATATAGAGTTCTCCCAGTTCTTCGGCCTCGGGGTGAACAGGGTCGCGCAGGTCGAAAGACAGCACGTCTGTAGGGGCATCGATGTTGCGGTACTCTTTGTTGAGCCTGTGCAGGGTGGTATTGTTGGTGAGCAGAATGGATACGGTGCCGGTTTCTCCGTGGTCGGAAAGGACGGATTCCAGACAGGTTTGCAGGGTATCCAGGTCTACGGGTGTGTCCAGGTTTTCTTCGCAGACAATGTGAACGGTACTCACAACCGTTCTTTCTTTTCTTTTCGGGGCTCGCGTTTTTGTTCTTGCTGCCAGGGGTAGGGAACACGGGCGTGCCGGGCGGCCTGTAAAATAGGTAAGAACGCCTGCTGGATCTTGGTAAGATCGCGCAGCGTCAGGTCGCATTCGTCCAGTTCGCCAGCGGTGAACCGGCCCTTGACAATGGTTTGCACCATGCCTTTAATCTGATCTGGCGAGTTGCCGGAGAGGGTGCGCGTAGCAGATTCTACGGCGTCTGCCACGTTGATGATGCCGGCTTCTTTGGTCTGCGGTTTGGGGCCCGGATACCGGAAGTCTTCGTCCCGGACGGTCTGTTTGTCTCCACGTTCCAGGGCCCTGTGCTTGAAGGATGCAATTTCACTGGTGCCGTGATGCTGGGGGATGAGGTCAATGAGCACACGCGGGAGGCCTTCTTCTTCGGCCAGTTCAACGCCTTCTTTGACGTGGGAAATCAAGATCAGCGCGCTCATGCGAGGCTGAAGTTCATCGTGCGGATTGATGCCTTTCTGGTTTTCGATAAAATAATGTGGCCGGATCATTTTTCCAATGTCGTGGTAATAACAGCCCACACGTACCAGGAGTCGGTCTGCACCGATTGCATCTGCGGCGGCTTCTGAGAGACTGGCCATAACAATGCTGTGGCTATAGGTGCCGGGTGCGCGGATGGCCAGGTTGCGCAGTAAGGGGCGGTTGAGGTCGGACAGTTCCAGCAGCGTAATGGTGGTGACAACGTTGAAAATGCTTTCGAAAATAGGAAGCAGGCCAATGGTGAGTACGGCAGAAGCGCAAGCGGTGAAGATGCCGAAGACCAGATCCCATTTTACTTTGTCGAAGAACTCGGCCACCGTAGAGTAATTGAGCCACAATACGCCGCTGGCGGCAATGGTGAGGGTGTACGCCGCGATGAGGTAAAAGATAGATCTAAAAAAGTCGCTGCGCTGGTGCACCTGGTGTACGGAGTAGGCTCCAGCGATGCCGGTAATGATAAAGACAAGCGCGTGTTGCAGGCTGCCCAGGATGCTGGCGCACAGGATGGCACATACCAGCGAGACGACCAGTCCAATTTCTGCATCAAACAGCACGGTAGCGAGCATTACGGAGAGGGCTACCGGAATTAGAAACGGGGTAATTGAGGGCATGGTAGCGGCATAGGACGCTACCAGCGCGGGCATCAGGATCAGGATGCCAAACAGGACGATATTGGATGTTCGGCGGTAAATAATGGGCCGTGACGTTTGCAAAAATCCGAAGAGGATTGCGATCAGGAGGCTGGTGATAATGGCACGGGCAAAAGCCTGGATGATGGGAAAATAGGGATCTTCCTGGCGTCTCTGGTTCATATGCGTTACAAGGGACGCCAACTGGTCGATGTGATCGGAGGTGATTCGGTCGTGTTTATCTACAATGCGCTCGCCTTTGAGGACTGTACCTTTGTAGCGAGAGATATTTTGAGCGGCTTCTGCACGGCGGCGTTCCGTATCTGGGCTGTTGTACGTGAGGTTGGGCATTACATAGGCCACAACCAGTTCGTAAACGGCTTTGATTTCGACAGTGGTGCTGCGCGGAAGCAAATGCGCAATTTCTTCCTGGAGCGAAAGCGTGAATTCTTCCAGGTCCCGGATGTCCGCCATGGAGGCACGTTGTTCAGACTCATTTTTTAGCAGGAGGACTTCGGTGGCGCCTCCTCGGGCAATGAGGGACTTGTCTGCGATGACGCCAGTATTGTAAATTTCGGCCAACAGACCGCGAATGGTAGAATGCATCTGGTTGAGGGTTTTCCGGTCTGTTGCTGCACGGTCCAGGAGATATCGAAGGCTGGATTCGGAGACGGGGCCAATTTCGGGATGCGCCTGGCGGAGCCGAAAGAGGACAGAATCCGGTGCGGTAGTGGAGGTCCTGGTAAAGTCTTGGAAAAAGAGTCGGAGGGAACGATCTCGCTCTTCCGGCAAGTGGGGCGCAAATACCACGACAGGCGGAATTTCGCTTTGTGCTGTTTCCACTTCACTGGTGTACTCAGGCTTGTTTTTGAGAACTTTGAACGTTTCGGGCGCAATGACTTCTTCAGGCGCAATACTTCCCTGGCGGAAGGCACCGTATTCGTAGCTCTGGCGGGTAGCCGGGAACAAAGCGGTGAGCATCCCGACAAGGACCAGCAGCAGGCCTGCACGCAGGATATCTTCGCCCCGAACCCTGGAGAAGCGGAATTTTCGGGTGGCTCGCCGGCGGGGATCGCGGTTTAACAACCCGCTATAGTGTATACGCCTTTTACCGCTGCGCATCATGACCGTTTACCCAACGTCATTTCCTGGTTCGGGGTTGCTTTGCGTTCGCTTTTCGTATATGTCGTAGGCAGAAATAATTTCTTACACCAGACGGTGTCGAACCACGTCTTTTTCAGTAAAATAAGCAAATCGGATGGCTTCTATGTGCGAAAGAATTTGCTGAATGTGGACCAGGCCAGATTGTGTTTCTATCGGTAGATCGATCTGGGTAACATCGCCGGTGATGACAGCCTTGGAGTTGGCACCCAGTCGCGTCAGAAACATCTTCATCTGGTTGATGGTCGTATTCTGCGCTTCATCTAGAATGACGAATGCGTTGTTGAGTGTGCGGCCCCGCATAAAGGCAAGCGGCGCAATTTCCAGGGTGCCCAATTCAATGAGGTGCTGGACTTGATCGAACTCCATCATATCGCGCAGGGCGTCGTAGAGGGGGCGTAGGTATGGGTCTACTTTGTCCTGGATATCGCCGGGCAGAAACCCCAGGTTCTCTCCGGCTTCTACTGCGGGCCGGGTCAGAATGATGCGAGATACTTCTTTGCGTTTGAGTGCCGCCACTGCACAGGCTACAGAGAGGTAGGTTTTCCCAGTACCCGCCGGGCCAATGCCAAACACGATGTCGTGTGTCTCGATGCTTTCCACATAGGAGACCTGGGCATCTGAGCGCGGCCGAATCAGGTTCTTACGTGTGACCAGGACGGGATGGTCTTCGCTATCCCGGGTCAGATTCCCGGAGACTTTGCGGTTGGCCTGGTCGAGTACATCAACGGATTCTCCTTGCCGGAGGCAGGAGATCATTTCTTCCAGGAGCGCAGCAACGTGGCGTACCTTATGCGGGGGGCCGTCTACGGTGAGGGTATCCCCGCGAGCCGTAAGGCGAACTTCATAGCGGCCTTCTAACGCAATGAGGTTCGCGTCGTTGTGTCCATAGAGAGTAAGAGGATCTACCCCCTGAATTGAAACCTGGTGAGTGAGAGTGGGGTCTTTCAACCTTGAGCTCGGGCCTCCGAATTACCTGGGATAAATATAGAAAAAGCTCCCGTCCCTGGCTAAAGTTTGAGAACGAGAGCTTTTCTGTTGATTTAATCCAGCCGTGAACTTGTCATGTCGAGAAAATGTGCATCTCCAGAAAAGAGGCCATTGGAGCCCTCATCAGTTCGGAACGTCCAGAACCTGTGCAGGAAAGACCAGGTTTGGATCCAGAATCTGACTCTTGTTGGCCTGGTAAATCCGGGACCACTTCGAGGGGTCTTTATAGACCTGCGAAGCAATCGAGGAGAGGGTATGGCCTTGAAGAACCAGATGCTGACCCCGGTCTACGCCAAAGGGAACTTTGAGTACCCAATTGGGGTAGATTACGTCCGGATGCTTGATGAGTCCCCGGTTTTCAACGTAGATGCGCGGCCACAGATAAGGGTTGCCGTACATGTCGGGGTTTCTGGCAATTTTCCAGAGGCTGTCATTTTTGCGGACCGTGTAGTTCTTAATACGCTTTGCTGGCATACGATCTGTAATGCGCTGAATGAGCTGATCGATGTTTTTCAACTTGGTCTGCGAGGCAGGAAAGTAGGAGATCTTGCTCTTTTTCAGCTCTTTTACACGTTCTGTAATTCCGTCGAATTCGTCGCGGACGTCGAAGAGGGCTGCATCTGAGAGGTTCAGCATGCCCATCAACCGCGTTTCGATGCGGCCCAATTCAGCCAGGTACGCGTCGATTCCTGCCTGATCTGTTCCGAGCAGGTCGTAAAGCTCCTGTCGTGCGGCGGCAATCTGGCCGTCGATGTCAGCGATCTGTTTGCTGAGGGCATCCCCGGCAGCGCGGCATTCCGCCAATGCCTTGTTAGATGCTGCAGTACGCTGTTGGTATGTTGCAATTTGCGCTTCGTACTCTTTGAACGTCATTCCTTCCGACTGTGCATACGCCAGTTGAGGCACCAAAAGAGCGGCGACTGCGATGCAGGCGAAAAGGAATCCGAACTTCTTGAAATCCATCACCGGGAACTCCTTTCTACGCAGAAAATTACTGACCGAGTGCTTTCCGCACCGCGTCGCGATTGTTGACGGCAATTTGCAATTCTTGCTTTTTCTGTTCCAGGGTCCGTTCCAGTTCCATGTGGTTCTGCTTGCATGCATTGACATTGGCTTCGGCGGCCTCGGCAGCCTTACGCGCTTCTTCAAGCATCCGGAGTTGGTCCTGTGAGGCCATTGCAACACAACCGGAAAGAAGGGGAAGCGACGTCAACGCCAGCACCATGCCGAGCCCAACCGCTCGTTTCAGCAGTGTGCGCTTACCCATAACGTGGATGTCTCCTTGGCAAGATAGTGTAATACGGCTAAAAATAAGAACTTGTTGATTGAATGCTGAAGCCGCAAGAGGAAAGGCAATTGGGAGAAATTCTCCACAATAAAACATACGTTCAGTACGGACCAAATATTACTATATAAAAAAGTTAAAGTCAAGCAAAAAATCGAAATAGACGACCTGTTACTCCGTGTCGGGCGTTGGCTCCAGGAGGCGAATCCCCAGTTCGCGCAATTGGGCTGGATCTACCCGAGACGGGGCGCCGTCCATGAGCGATGCGGCGGTGTTGGTTTTGGGAAAAGGGATGACTTCTCGGATGAACTCTTGGCCGGCCATGAGGGCCACCAGACGATCGTAGCCGAAGGCAATTCCACCGTGAGGAGGGGCTCCGAAGCGGAAGGCGTTGAGGAGAAACCCAAACTTCTCTTCGGCTTCTTGTTCGGAGATGCCCAGCAGCCGAAACATGCGCTCCTGGACCTCGCGGCGGTGGATACGGATGCTCCCTCCGGCAATTTCGTTGCCATTGAGTGCCAGATCGTAGGCCCGTGCCTGAACCGCGGCAGGGTCAGATTCCATCTTGTCCAGGTCCTCGTCCTGGGGTGCCGTGAAGGGGTGATGACAGGCCCCGTATCGCTTTTCTTGAGGATTCCATTCTACGAGAGGAAAACGCGTTACCCACAGGAAGCTGTACTGGTCCTTTTTTTGAAGGCCGAGTTGGCGGGCCAGTTCCAGGCGCAGGTTGCCCAACACAGCCGCAACTGTTTCCGGTCGGTCGGCCACAAAGAGCAGCAGATCTCCGGGTTCGGCCTGGAGTGTTTCACGGAGGATGTTCTGGGCTGCTTCCGGGAAGAATTTGACAATCGAAGATTCCAGGCCGGCGTCGGTAACCTTAATCCAGGCCAGACCTTTGGCTCCAAACTTGCCCGCGAATACGCCCAGATCGTCAATTTGCTTCCGCGAATAACTTCCACACCCTTTGGCATTGATGCCGCGGACCTGTCCGCCGGCTTCGAGGGTGCTCTGAAAGACCTTAAATTCAGAGGCTTTTGCAGCTTTTTCCAGATCCACAATTTCCATTCCAAAGCGGGTGTCGGG
>JAQCGA010000241.1 GCA_027619145.1 bacterium
AGAGATGGAAGCCTGCTGTCTGAAGAAGAAATGGGGCCAGCGGACATCCACGGTCAATCCCGGTTTAACTTTCGTCACAAACATATTCAGGACGGGCAGGAAACCGATTATTTGCGGAGTGCGTTTGAGCGAGACTTTGGTCAGAACGGCCCGAGTCTTTCGCGACTGATTCAGACGACGCTGAAGGGGTGGAAGAGATATAAAGATCACCCGGATTTGCGAATCCGGAAGTGTTTTGAGCAAAAGGGGTCCCGGCTGGCAGATGTCTATGCAGCAGCGATCTGGGCGATGAGAAAATGGTACAGGAAAGACGGCGCACTATCTGGAGAACTCGAAAGGACGCTCCGGGAGTTGTACGGGGAGTTTGGCTGGCGTGCCCGAGTGGTTGCACCGACGCTGGGCAGGTGGATGTATGTTTCGATGAAACGGGAGGCAAAACGGCTGGATAGTGGATGGACGTACGAGCCAGATACTTTCTATGAGAAGAATGCAAAAGCGCTGGCATTGGAAGAATCAGTTGCTTTGGGCACATGAGAGAAAGATGGAGCGCCTGCCGTTGGATGGGGAAGGTGGGTTCCCAATACAGACAAGGATTGGCATATGAGCAGAGAGATTCCAGCAGAGCGCAAAGCGGTTCTGGTGCGGATGCTGCGTGGAGAGGTGAAACCGGATGTGGCGGCACAGGAGTTGAGCATTTCCCGCCGGGCGCTGACGGATTTGCGGAGGCGATACCTGAACAGCAAGTTGCCGCAGATGGATGGTGTGCTGAAGGCGCCGCTGGACGGGCCGGTGCAGGTGCGGCGAGACCGATGGGGGGTGACGCATATTGGGGCAAACTCCCTGGCGGACTGTTATGTGTCTCTGGGTTATGCGATGGCGCAGGACCGGCTCTGGCACCTGGACTATCAGCGCCGCCAGGCGCACGGGCGGTTGGCGGAAATCCTGGGGCCAGACTATCTGAGAGCGGACCGGTTACATCGAACAATAGGATTGACGCGTGCGGCAGATGAAGCGGAGATTTCGGATGAGGCGGCACTGGTGCTGGAGTCTATGACTGCGGGGATCAATGCGTGGATGGAGTCTGGACGGAGCCCACTACCGGTAGAGTTTGATCTGCTGGAATATGAACCGGAGCCCTGGACGGTGCGGGATTCGGTGGTTGTGTGGAAATGGCGCTGGTGGATGCTTACCGGGCGGCTGGATAATCTTGTATTGGCCGAGGCGGCTCGGCGGCATTTGCCGCCAGATTTATTCGATCTGTTCTGGTCTGTAGAGGTGGGCGAGGAGACGATTGTACCGGGAGACGAACCGGCCGGAACGGGCGGGTACGATACTGGAGAAGGCAGCAATAACTGGGCTGTGGGTGCCAGCCGAAGTACTACGGGGAAGCCGATTCTGGCGTCCGACCCACACAATCCGGTGTGGCATCCCAGCCAGTGGTACCAGGCGCAGTTGACGGCACCGGGGATGGATGCGGTAGGCGCTATTTTTACGGGTACACCGGGAATTTATATTGGGCATACACGCCGCACGGCCTGGGGGGTAACGAATCATACGGCTTCGATTCGGGATTTGTACCGGGAAACCGTGCCGCAGGATAACCCGGAAATGTACCGGGAAGGGGAAGACTGGCGTCCTTTTGAGGTACATCAGGAGGAGATTCGGGTGAAGGGGCAGGCACCGGATCTGTTGACGGTGCGTCGCACCGTGCGTGGGCCGGTGGTGAATGCGGTGGTGTCTGCGGTGGATGGGGCATCGGAGCCACCGCTTTCGATGCGCTGGACGGGTGCGATGCCGTTTACGGGGATTGAGGCGATGCTGGCATTACAGCGTTCTTCTTCCGTGGCGGATGTGCTGGAGGCCCTGCGGCAGTGGCCTTGCCCGATTCTGAATATGGTATTTGCAGATGCGGACGGTCGGGTAGGTTACCACGCGGTGGGATATGTACCCAGGCGATCTACAACCTGTTATGGGTTCCGCCCGGCCAATGATCCGGCGCATGTATGGGATGGGTTTTATGCGTTCGATGAGATGCCGGGTCTGGTGGACCCGGAACAGGATTGGGTGGCCACAGCGAATAATCCGCCCTGGGGCGGACAGGGCCCGTACCTGAGCCTGGGCTCCTGGGCAGATGGGTACCGGTTTCGACGCATCCGGGAGCGGATCGAGGCTGCGCCGAAGCACCGCCCTGAAGAGGTGGGTGCGATTCATGCAGATGTGGTTCATGGCCGGGCGCAGGATCTGGCCGGTGTGGTGGCGCGTTTTGCGCAGCAGGCGTCGAATAAGAAGCTACGGGATTTTGGGGGTCTGCTGGAGGGTTGGGATGGAGCGTATGCGACCGATGCGGTAGCGCCCACGGTGTTTACGGCATTCTGGGAACGGTGGTTGCGCAGAGTAGCCGGGATGCGGTTTCCAGAAGAGGTGATTTCCCTGGTGGCGAGTCGTGCGGGCAGTGTGGCACGAGGTGTTTTGCTGGGCGAGGAGAACGGCTGGTTGCCGGAGGAGAAAGATCTGGAAACAGAGGTTCTTGAAGCATTGAAGGAGGCGTTGGGCTGGTTGTGTGAGAAGGTGGGTTCCCGGCGTTCACAGTGGCGATGGGGTCGGTTGCACCGGGTGCGGTTTGCGCATCCGATTAGCAGGGCCGGTGTGCCAGAAGAGTTGTTCGATCTTGGCCCTTTTGAGACGTCCGGCGGTACAGGTACGGTGCGTGCGGCAGGGTATAGTACAGCGCGTCCGTTTGAGGTAACGGGGCTGTCTTCGTATCGGATGGTGGTAGATATGGCGGACCCGGCGCGATCCTGGGCAGTGACAACAGGTGGGCAGTCCGGTCATTTGGCCAGTTCGCATTATGGAGACCATACGTCGCTTTGGCTGGCGGACGAGTACCATCCTTTGTTGATGGATTCGGCGGAAATTGAGAAGTATCTGGAGGCGGAACTGAAGCTGGAGCCAGGGGAATAAAAAAAAAGCGGGGTCACGCAAAGGCGCAAAGACGCAAAGGGAGAAGCGGGGACACGAAGGGGCACGAAGGAGCGCGAAGGGCCACGAAACCCGGCCCATCCGCTCCTGGGTTGGTAGTAGCAGGAGAGGATTGTAGAAGGACAAAAGGGTTGTGGAGGCGAGAACACAAAAGGCGAGAAGACACGAAGGGAAAGGTGGAATATGGGAAAGCTGGATGGTAAGGTGGCGTTGGTGACGGGAGGGAGTCGGGGGATTGGGAATGGGATTGCGCGGGGGCTTGCGGCAGAGGGGGCGAAGCTGGTGTTGACGGCGCGTGGGGAGGAGGCGCTGGAGGCGGCGGCGGAAGCGATGAGAAAAGGGGGGACGGAGGTGCTGGCGGTTCCGGCGGATGTGGGTGATGAGGCGCAGGTAGAGGCGTTGTTCGCACGGGTGATGGAGAAGTTTGGGAGGGTGGATGTGCTGGTGAACAATGCGGGGGCGTTTGATGGTGGACCGATTGAGTCCTTGTCTGCAGAGGCGTGGGACCATGTGATGGCGGTGAATTTACGTGGGCCGTTTTTGTGTACGCGGGCGGCGTTCCGGCAAATGAAGGAGCAGGGCGGTGGGCGGATTATCAATATTGGAAGTATTTCTGCACAGCGGGTGCGGCTCAATTCAGCACCGTACAGTACGAGTAAGTTTGGGTTGTGGGGATTGACGCAGTCTACGGCGCTGGAGGGACGGGACTACGGGATTGCGTGCAGTTGTTTGCATCCGGGCAATACGCTGGTGGAGCGGCGTGTGAGTAGCGGAAAAATTTCGGATGAAGAGCCGATGATGAGTACGGACGAACTGGCCGAAGCAGCGGTGCTGATGGCAACGTTGCCCCCGCACGTCAATATGTTAGAGGCCATTGTTTTGCCGGTGGGACAGCTTTATTTGGGACGGGGATGAGGAGAGAAAGGCAATGATACCTCGGGGTTTGAGGATTGCGGTAGAGCCCAGGAGTTGGCAGTTGGCTCCTCTCTGGAAACGGAGATGGGTGGGTTCTTTAAGGAGGATGGGATGAAGTTGACGTTTATGGTTCCAAGGTCGCGGCCGGAACATCTGGCGGGTTTTTCCGCGCCGGAGGGGTGTACGGATCGGTTGCTACAATTGAATGGGGAAGATGGCCGGGTGTTGATCGCGGAGCGCGATCCGTCTATTCCTATGTATCAGGTAAAGTTACCGGCGATGTGTGCGGGAGAACCGATGGTGTTCGAGGTGACGCCTTTGGCGCAGGCAGAGGGTGCGGCCGGGATTTCATTCGTGGAAGAAGACGGCCAGATAGATGTGGGCCTGGCCGGATCGCCATTCTTTACGTTTCATTACGGCGCGGGGTATCCCAAGCCAGTGATCAATCCGATTCTGACACCGGGTGGAGTGAATATGCTGCGGGAGCCGATGCCGGCGTATTCAGAAGGGGAGCACCCGTGGCAGCGCGGGTTGACGTTGATGCAGGGTGCCATCAATGGCGTGGATTGCTGGAACGAGCGAAATGAGAAAGGGTACGGACGTACGGAGCAGGACCGGGTAGCGGTGCAGATTGGACCGTTGTCTGTGGTCATTGCGTCGGACAATACGTGGTACGAAGGTGACCGGCCGTTGATGTCTGACCATCGTTTGTACCGGTTGTTCGATACGTCTCGCGACGCAGCGGTACTGGATCTGGTATTGACGTTAAAAGCGACGCATGGGCCAGTGACGATTGGTGGGACGAAGGAGGCGGGATTTTTGGGCATTCGGGTGAATCCGTCCATGAATGCAAGTGTGGACGGGCAAATGCGCAATGCCTATGGCGCTACGGACGAGGTGGGGTGCTGGTCCAGGCCCTCGCACTGGATGGATTATTTTGGACCGGTAGGGGGTGAGACGGTGGGGTTTGCAATTTTTGATCATCCGGAAAACTTGAGATATCCAACCACATGGCACGTACGAGGGTACGGATTGTTTGCACCCAATTGTTGGATGTTTAGAGAGGATCACCGAATTCCGGAAGGTGGGGAACTGACGTTTCGCTGGCGGGTCGTGGTGCACGCCGGGGATACGGATACGGCGGATATTGCAAATCGATTTCTGGATTATGTGGATGGGCCTCGGGTGAGGTGGGAGTAGGGGCGGGATCACGGAAAAAGGCGGGATCACGAAGAAAGGCGGAGCCCCGCACCTCACCATGCCCACACGAAGGGCCACGAAGCCCTGCCGCTCGTCCGCGGGTTGGGAGGTAGGATGAGAAAAAGAGGTGGTTACGTAATGATGTAGAGGCAAGGTGGTCTGTTGATTCGCATTCAGGGAAACGTAGTTGGATATTAAAAAAGAAGAGGAGTGTTGCGTTGCGTGTATTGATTGGTTTTCTGGTGGGATGGATGCTGGTTGGGTCGGTTGGGGCGCAGGAAGTAGCGGTTATGGGTGGAGGGAGAGATTCGGTTACGGTGCGAATTTTGCACAGTAACGATTTATACGGGCAATTGGGGGGGCAGCACGAGGGGGACCAGCTTCTGGGAGGGATGGCAGCACGTGTGTACCTGATTCGGACGATTCAAGAGACCGGGCCCACGCTGGTGTTGAACGGTGGGGATGCGATTGGGCCGGCAACTTTGAGTGCCTGGGACAAGGGAAAAACCGTGATTGCCGCAATGAAGCGGGCGGGGTATACGGCGATGACGCTGGGGAACCATGAGTTCGACTACGGTTTAGAGGAGCTGAACAAGCGGCATGAAGAGGCAGGGTTTCCTTTTCTGGTGGCCAACATGGTTGGAAAGGGAGGAACGGAGACACCGACGACCGGTTATCTTCTGGTGGATCTGGAAGGTGTGAAGGTGGGGATTGTGGGGCTGGTGTCTCAGGATATTGCTACCCAGGTGAATCCGAAACATGTGGAGAACCTGACGTTTACGGACCCGGCCGAGGCGGGGCAGAAAGCGGTACAGGCGCTCCGGGAGCAGGGGGCGGATTATCTGATTGCGCTGGTCCATATGCGGGAACAGGAGGTTCTGGCACTGGTGCAGAAGTTGGACGGCGTGGATCTGGTGGTGGCGGGTGGTTTCCGGGGAGCGGAGCGCACAAGAGAAATGCGGTCGTTGATCCGGATGGCGAACGGGATGCACATTGTGAGTACACCCCGGTACGGATTGTATCTGGGGCAGGTTGCTGTGCGTTTTGTAAAAGGGAAAGATGGAGGGTACCGGGCGGTGCGGACGGATGCGGATTTGATCCCGGTAGATGAGGATGTTGAAACCGACCCAGAAACAACCGGCATCGTTTCGGAATTGGAAGAGGCATATACCAGGGCGACTGCGAAGACCCTGGGCGGAATTGAAGGAGAGACCCTGGATGCGCAAGCCGAACTGGTGGCCACGCTGATCCGGACGCATACGAAGACGGAAGTAGGGATTATTAACCGGGGGACATTCCGGAAGATTGAACCTCAGGATACACTGCGCCTTCGGGATGTGAATCAGTTTATTCGGTTTGACGATACGCTGGTCAAGATGATCCTGACCGGCAAACAGTTGAAGAATATTGTAAAGAAG
>JAQCGA010000242.1 GCA_027619145.1 bacterium
CTCTGCCAGAATCAGATGAAGATCCCGGTAATCAATATTATCGCGTGATGAGAAAAAGCGCGAATTCAAACTCAGCGCACGGTTTGCCGAATCCCGGGCCTGTTCCCAGTTGCCTTGCGCCAGTTCCAGGCCAGCCAGCCCGGCCCAGGCATCCACATTATTGGGATTGCTGGACGTTGCCTTCTGAAAACTCGTTTTGGCCGAACCCAGCAACTGCTTCTGAGCATCTCCTTTGGCCTGCCCTGCTCGGCGGAAATTCAGCCAACCCAATCCGTTATGCGCCTCTGCAAAAGTGGGGTCCAGACTCAGCGCATTCCGAAACAACTCCTCTGCCTTCTTGTCATCGTTTCCACCACGGTACGAAGCCCACCCTTCAAACGTAAGGGTTTCCGCAGAACCGTACGTCCCGCCCGTTCCTGTACCGCCACCACAACCAACCAGCGAGAGCCCCAGCAAAACACAACCTATGAGTATTCTGTACATTTTCATCGCAGTACCCTGCCCTGGCAATCAATTGATGATTGTTTTCGCCTTCTCTCACATGTCCCAACCCGTCGAGCGTACATTCCGAGATAGATCTCTACTTTAACAACAACATTTTCTTCGTAAGCACTGCCTCTGGTGTATCCAGCCTGTACAGATACGTTCCTGCGGCCACCTCCCGGCCTGCCTCGTCTCTTCCATCCCATATAACCGCATGAAGCCCTGCCGAAACATGTTCTGCCAGCAACCGCCGCACAGACTGTCCCAGCATATTATAAATTGTCAACTGCACCCGCACCGCTTCCGGTGCATCAAACCGAATCACAGTTTCAGGATTGAACGGATTGGGGAAATTCTGATGCAGCAAGAAATGATCCGCGCGTGGAACCAGCGTAGACAAATCCAGCCGGCGTTCCCACACGGTATGGTTACCCGCAAGATCCGCCACTTCGATTCGCACCGTCTGGAGCCCGCCTGGAAACACCTGGGAAGGCGTCCAACGAATTCCTCCTGGTGCCTCCAGGTAAACAACATCTGCCACAACCCCATCCACAGTCACACGTACCGAAGCCGGTTCCACGCCGCTGCCGTCTTCCAAAATGGGAATCCATAACGCCCCGCGCTGAACCTCAACTTCACCCGGTTCCGGCGGTTTTTCGTCAACAAAAACACCATACCGTCCAAAGGCAGAAAAACGACCCACCAGGCTACTTCCCGTCTTCCGAGCACCCGCAAAGATCCACCGCCCCCCAACATCATCCCATCGATACACTCCTGCCGTCTCAGACCGGGCAGCCGTACCGTGAACGTCAAACCGAATTTCTCCAGGCCTGACCACCTGCACCTGCGGTGCATATACCTGATAAATCTCGGATATCTGCTGGAGTGAACCCGCTTCCATTGTGGATTTCGCAGAAACCGGGCGGGAAGGGAACAGGGCAACCACCGTTGCTTTCGAAAGCGCCTTGCTCGGAAGGGTTACAGCAACATCTCCCGTACGAATAGCAAACGTAGACTGGATTCCAGCTTCTGCCACTTCCAATCGGAAGGTATCCGTAAGCGCAACCCGGGTTGCCTTCGTAATCCCTGTAGCACTCAACTCCACGATCCCATTCACCGTATTATCCAGAGAAACCCTGCCGGACCACATCTCCTGTGTAACCGTCGGCACCCGGTCCACCGGAATCGCAGTAGGTTTGGCTTGCACATCCAGACCAATCCGCATTCCCAAAAAAGGATCACTCATCAATTCTCGCTGCGAAAGAACAAACACATCCAGAAAATTGGGCAGAATTGGATTGGCCACAACCGCGACCCGCAATAGTCCTTGTTCCACCGGTTGGCTGCCGCCTACCACCTCTACCGGGGTCGCAGTACTCACCGCCTGTTCCTGTGTAAGGGAGTCCGTGGCCCGAAATTCGATCGGCCCCGCATTGCCCACAAACCCGGCCAGAGGACGAAGAACAGCCGTCTTCTGGGTCTGGTTCACCGTTACATTGATATTGGGATTTCCCGCTGAACTCCACTGCACGTCAGCCGGAACCCCATTCACAACAAGTTCGCTCAAATTCAGTGTCGTATCTTTTTCAGCCGTCAGCTTCAGCGCGAACGTCGTAATCACCTGCAACCCGGTACCGCTCCCTGGCGTAACCGTCACATCCAGGTTCCCGCTACTGGTTGTATTATTACTGGTATCCGTGGCTGTAACCGTAATAAACGCATCTCCAGTTTGAATGCCCAGCAAGACCAGTTCCGGCTTGAGCGGGTTAAGTGAAATTGCCACATTGGCGTTGCTGGACTGAGCGGTCCACACCAGTTTGCTCGGATTTCCGGACCGCAGGGACTGAAGCAAATTAATCGTATCCCGTTGCCCACGCGCCAGAGACCGTGCACCAATCTGGCCCAAATCGATCAGCACATTGCCCGCACTAACCAGGTTGACTCTTACCGTATCCTGCGCTGTCTGGTTGTCCTCATCCGTCACTATAAAAATGATCTCTTCAAACGGGTCGCTCACCGCGCTCGGTGCCCGAAATACCGCCCGGTGGGTGGTCGGATGAATATCCACAACAACACTCTTTTGGCCAGAACGCGTCCAGGTTACCTGTGCATTTGTATTGTCTGCATCAAAATAATAATCATCCAGATTCAGTGAATCGGAGGTCCCGGCAATCAACGTCAAATCCGGCATCCCACCCGCTACCGGCACACCGGTAATTAGAGAAGAGCTATACACGCGCACCGGAAGAGCGTCGGACAACGCCGTCAAATCCGTTACCGTCAATGTGGTTCTCCTGAAACCCGTTGAATCCGCCGGTGCGGAAACCGACAACTGCCTGTTATTCAAAGCCGTACTATTGATACTCACCCGGGTGATGCCGCTATGTTTCCAGATCAGTTGATTCTTGGGCGTATCCAGATCGCTCACCAGATCGTCTAAGACGACTGTGGTGGCACCTCCGCCCGCGCGCACACCCACTTTCAGCGAAGGAACAAGAACCGTGGGCGGCTGTGGGTTTATGGGCGGATTCACCTTCACACTGATTTCCCGCGCAGCCGTCAACCGGGACGTGTCCGACACCACAACCAATGCGGTTCGTGTACCCATAAATGGAGGTACCGGCGTAATGGTCAACCGCTGGTTACCCGCCGAAACCTGAAACGCGATACTGTCCACGCCAGAAAACGTAAATTGTAGTTTGTCAAACGGATCGTCTATGTCTTTGATAAATTCTGGCAAATTTAGCGTGGCCTGCCCCAAAGCCCCCACTTCTACAAACGGAAAATCCTTAATAAACTCGGGACCGTCGTTTACCGGTTGCACTTCTACCCGCACCTGAACCGTATCGGCTGAACCATACTGGTCTACCACCCGAAAGCGCCGGTTTTCGGAACCAAAATAATCTTTTTTTGCGGTAAACGTCACCCGCCGGTTTGGAGCAATCGACGCAAACGTATTCACCGTGGAATCTGGATCAATAGAAGATAAACTGAGTATCGCATTCGGGTCCGGATCTGATACCACAAGAACCAGGCTTGTATCCTGGGTGTCCTCCAGAAAACGTACCGTATCTGGAATTGCAGCTTCGTCGAATGCGGGCGGCGAATTCACAACCACCCGGATGGTATCCGATACACTTTCACCCGCCTTTGTGGTAGCAGTGAATCTCACCGTTGCAACACCGATAAAGTTTGTAAGAAAATCCCCACTACTCACATTGGGGTTCACCGTGGCCACGTGCGACTGGTTGTTTACTGTCACCTTTACGCTGTCCGGTTGAGCCAAGGAGGCCGTCCATGTTAAGGTCGAGTCCGGCGTGGATGGATCGTTCACATAATCGTCCAGATCCAGAGAATCCTGCTGCCCCGGCAGAAGGTACATATCCGGAATACTGCTGGTCAGCTTGAAGCCCTGGATATTCACCGTAAGAGGCGTTACCAGCCGGTAGTTATAAATAGACCCGGGATCACCATTGACGAAATATCCCGTCTCACCACCTCCCGCAAATCCCCCCATAATTTGAACCTGCGTCACACCGTTGGGCGGCTTCCGAATCACCCGCAACTGGAACCGGGCGGCAACCGCATCGCCCACTGCTGTTCGTTGCCCGCCTGAAGCCCTCGGGATATACTCACTGTACCGAATCTGAAAATTGGGCACCTGGTTGGTATTGCTGTTCCCAATCTGATCTCCAGCCGTATCGTTAAAGAAAAATTGCCCGGCCAGCCAGCCTCCCGCCGTAAAAGGCTGAATGGGAAAACCTGCAGGACGGGTCGATATCACTTCCAGGTACTGGTCATCGAAGCTTACAAAGAAAACCACCTGCGTAAATGCTGCGCCATTGGCTTCCACAAAAAGCTCTGCGGACAGCACATCTCCCACCTTTACATTCGCCGTGGTTGACTGCGTGGTCTGCTGGCGAAGCGTCACATTGGCATCGCCTCGCTTTCCGGCCCAACTTGCACTGGAAATACTGAGCAACCCCAGGACGCTGCATATCAGAATGACAAGCGTTCGATTCACGAAAACCTCAATGCTGAATCTGGCTTCGGGATAACGCGCTGAGCCAGAGCAGAACAGGACTCACAACAGGGGTGGCCGATGGGATGGTTGTTATAAACAGGGGGGTTCAGAGGGTAGGTATGCAATTCACGTGCCAGAATCGGCAGTTTCCGTTCTGCATAAGAACCAGGTCGGGAAGACACGGCTTTCCTATAAAATATAGAAAAGTCGATTGGGGATATCTACCCATTTTTTAGGAAATTGGAGCGTGGGATGGCAAACAGAAGGCAAAAGCGATAGAAAAAGGGCGGGCTGTGGAATCACCCACAACCCGCCCCGTAGAGCACCGGAGGAAATTCTCTCCGGAAAGACTTTCCTACTTGAGCAGCATCAGTTTCCGAACGGCCTTGAAGGCTTCGGTCTGAATTCGGTAGAAGTAAACGCCGCTGGCAACCTGGCGCTGGTGCGCATCCGAGCCATTCCACACAACTCGATAGCGTCCAGCAGCCTGCTCTTCACTCACCAGCGTGTTCACCAACTGACCCATTACATTGTAGATTTCCAGCTTCACCCGAGACGCATCGGCCAAATCGTAGCTGATCGTCGTTTCCGGGTTGAACGGGTTGGGATAGTTCTGACCCAGAGCAAACTGGGCAGGAGCCATCCGCACCTGCAATGCGTCGCCGGCAAAGACCTGATTCGGCAGGTCATTGGCGTCGAACACAATCCCGTTGAATACTTCGAAGCGAGAATCTTCAAAGTCGCCCTTCGGCTGGAAGGTCAGCACCGCAATAGACCCTTCGCCCACAGCAGTCTGTCCTGCATTCAAGGCGTGCGCCAAAGTCACTTCGCCTTCCTTGTCCTGGTGGACCAGGAAGAGCGGAGCGTCTGTCCCTGCGGCCGTCAACAGCCCGGCCTCGGGTGCGTTGGCACTCACGAACTCGAACAACTCAGCGTCATACTGTACGGTCAGACCCCATCCCTGCACGGCTTTGGCATCAGACAGATCCACCGTCAGCGTGACCGGTTCACCCATCCGTGCCGCACCCTTCAGGTTCAGGCTGGCAGCGGCTGCACTGTTCACTCCGCCTTCGGTAACCGGCTTGGATGCCCGCGCACTGGCGGGTGCATCCACAGCTTCTTTGCCGAAGTCCTTCGAGAAGAGCACGAAGTCTGCGAAGCTGACCTGATCGTCCGCGTTGAGATCTGCACGCAGGTCAAAGTTCGGGCTGCTGGCATCGGTCCCGAAGGCCCGTGCCAGAACCAGGAAGTCGTTGAAGTCCACCTTCGCATCAGCCGTTGCCAGGATCAAACCCTTGATCTCAGCGCCGTCCGCGTCGTGGTATACCATCGGATCGTTCGACAATACGATGGTGCCTCCTCCGTCTACCTGAGGCGTGAAGCCCGTATGCTGCACGTCGATCAACATTGCGTCACCCAGCATCAGCTTCGTTTCGGATGCACGGCTGATGGCGCGGAAGCGTACCGTGGCCAGCGTGCCCTCGCCCGAGGCGCCTACCGGCGTCTGCCCCAGAATCGAGTTCACCAGACCCAGATCCCCTTGCTCCATCTTACCGGACATATTGGTAAGGTAGTTCTGCAGCAGATCGCCGTCTGAAACCAGGTCTTCCACTGCCAGCTTGGTAGGATCGAAAGACAGGTGCACTTCGTAAGTACGCACTGCGTTGGCACCCGAAACCTTCACCGACACATCGAAGGTCTCACCCGGACGAACTTCGCTTTCCGGCAGGCCTGTAAGCGTTACCACAGCCTTGGCGTTGTCGCCCTGGGGCTGCGCCTGCTTGAATACCGGGAACACCGGGCGAATGCTACCCAAACCGCCCGTATTGCTGGTGATATTCGCCGTAGCGTAGTCTTTGTCTGAACCGTTGATAATATTGTCCCGGTTCATGTCTGCATACGTATTGTAGTTGGCATCTCCGGGCTGAGAGAACAGCGCATCGTTAATCGCGTTCAGGTCCGCGCTGTCCACCACACCGTCTGGCACGCTATTACCCG
>JAQCGA010000243.1 GCA_027619145.1 bacterium
GTGTGCGGCCAATGATTTGGCATCCCCAATATTCACAAGGCGTTTGAACAACTGAAGCGAATCATAAAGTTTTACAGCAGCATCAAAACCACCCTTGATACCAAACGTCAGCAGCGCAGAAGGTTTCCCGTTGGTATACTTTTGCGCCAATTCATAGTAGGGCGAATCGGGCAACCCTGCAAACTTCACCCAAGAAACACTGTCGTGATTGTTGAGATAATTTGCAACTGCAATGGCATTGTCACAATGCCGTTCCATTCTAAGAGCCAGCGTTTCAATTCCTTGTAAAATCAAGAAGGCATTAAAAGGGCTTATGCAAGAACCCGTATTGCGCAAGGGCACCGTTCGGGCCCGACCAATAAAGGCAGCAGGCCCCAGCGCTTCCGTATAGACCACCCCGTGATACGACGGTTCCGGATTGTTCAACATCGGAAACCGATCGGCGTGCTCTGCCCAAGGAAATTTCCCAGAATCAACAATAATACCACCCAATGAATTCCCGTGCCCACCCATGTATTTTGTGAGTGAATGTACCACGATCGTGGCACCATAATCAATGGGGCGAATCAAAAGTGGCGCAACCGTATTGTCCGCAATAACGGGCACACCGTTTTTGTCTGCCATTTTGCAGATGGCTTCCAGGTCAACAATATTACCCGCCGGGTTGCCAATGGTTTCGCAATAGACCGCAGCCGTTTTATCGTCAATCAGCGCTTCCAATTTCTCGGGGCTATCATCTTCGGCAAATCGAACCTCAATGCCTTGCTTGGGCAACATATGCGCAAATAAGGTATACGTGCCGCCATAGAGTAGCGGTACAGAGACGATGTTGCTTCCCATTTCAGCAATGGTCAAAATGGAATAATTAACCGCCGCACTGCCCGAACTAACGGCCAACCCAGCAATGCCACCTTCCAACTCGGCCACGCGTTTTTCCAACACATCGGAGGTGGGGTTCATAATGCGGGTATAAATGTTGCCCGGCACTGCCAAGTTGAAGAGATCGGCACCGTGTTGGGCGTTGTCAAACTCATACGCAACCGTTTGATAAATAGGCACCGCAACCGCATGGGTCGTTGGATCTGTTTCATAGCCAGCATGGATGGCGATTGTTTCAGGTTTCATACGCTTTTTTCCTCCTGGTTATAATGGATATATACTGAAATCGTATGTTATGTTTTTGGGAAAGGGGATGTATCCAAAAGGCTGGGACGAGTAAAATCGGCCTTCTGATAAACCAAACCAAGCCAATTATTAAAAATAGCTTTGCCTGTATCCCCCCACGTATTGTCCAGATGAAGTGCTATTTGTTCCTCCGGAAAAGTGGGAACCGGTTCACCTTGTTGTTGCGCCACTCGAACAGCGCGTTCATACTGATCGACAATAGCCGTGGCCGCATCGGAAAAATAATTGTCGGGATGGGGGGGATAATCTGTGCGCTCGCCATCGATATATCGATTTACTTCTCGTTTATACTCTTTGAGCAGGCTATTCCAATCGTATTCAGGGTGTCCTTGAAAATACACAATACGATATTGATCGGCGCTCACCGCCATATGCATTTCGCCTGTTTCACTCTCAATCAAAACAGTGACTCCAGCATCCGCCAATGCCTCCCGAGGGATCGTATTGTGCCGAGAGTGTGGCACATCAAAACGCGTGTTGATCGCCCGAAGCAAAGGGTGTTTGGGCTGCACAATGCGGTGCGGGTAAACACCCCATAACTTTTGAGGCATCAAACGGCGATCGATGTGATACAATTTTTTCATGAGGGCGTGGGTAGAAAGACAAGAACAGAGAATAGAAATCACATTCTCCTGAGCCCAATCAACCACCTTCATCAACGGCACCCAGAAAGGCTCTTGCTCCAAGGTTGGGTTTGCAACATTGGCCCCAGTAATAATCAGCGCATCGAGGCCCATTTCTTGTACCTGCTCAAATGTCGTATAATAACGATCAATATGTTCGCGGGTGTCATCCGATCGGAGCAACCCCGGCACCGTGAATGGATAAACAAAAAACTGTGCTATTTGATTGCAGCTGCCAACCAAGCGCAAAAATTGCCGTTCGGTAGCCCGCAAGGCCGCATCGGGCATCATATTGAGAAAACCAATATGCAATTCGCGAATATCCTGATGCAGCGCATTTTCTAACGAGAGCACATCCTCGCCGCTTGCGCGCAAATCTTCAAAGGATGGCAAAGATGTATGGGCAACCAGTGGCATAAGACTTCCCCAATTTAAATTGAAGATGCAAAGAGCATGATATTACGAGAAATTAATCGAAATATCAAGTGTTTATCAATCCCAATATCCCCCAATTGTAATCCGGAACGCCAGAGTGGGTCCCGAACTTGATTCAAAGATAGCTTCAGGACAGCAACCAGGAGCAGATGTGCGATTACGCGCGCCTGCTCCTGCTTTATTGGTGTTTTGAGGAACCCCAATGTTCATCGAAGAAGAAGATTACCAGTCGTTTAAAGGGTGCCCATTTCCGTTGAACCAGATGGTGTCTACGGCGATACCCAGGCCCACGCCTGCCAGATAGCCCATGAACAGGCCCAGGAAAAGTGGGGTGAGGCGGCGGTAGGTGTTGAGGCCACCGAAGCGGAGGATGAGGGTTTTGACGAGCCAGGGGATGAAGATGGACGTGACACTGCTGCGCAGGACGTTGGAGGCGGATATGGTGAAGCCGATGGGGTGGATGGGAAACCCCGGGAACCGGTAGCGCAGAAGGAAGAGCAGGCCTGTGAATGCGGCACCGATGCCCAGGAACATGACGCGGTTCCAGTCTGTACCGAAGCTGCCCTGTTGGATACGGGCGGCGGTAAAACGCCAGATGCCTACGCCGCCGTCGTTGGAGCCGTTGAAGCTGACCACGCCAAAGTTGTAGCTGCCCATCACGTGATAGCCTTGATAGAGGATGAAGGCAATGACGGCCGCCGCACCGAGCAGCGTACCCAGCAGGACTGCGGGTACCAGGGTACGCCGCCGGTGTGCGTTCATGACCATGCCAAAGCGCGGGATGTGGGCAAGCGCGGTAACGGCCCAAGTTTTTCCGTCGCAGAAGAAGGTGTAGGTAAGCGCCAGGGCAATGGCGCTGGCCGGGCCGAGGCCCGAGATGCCGAAGAGGTGCCAGGTGAAGGCCTGGGCGGTGATGGGGCCGCGCAGGAAGACGAGGCCGCTTTCGACAATGATGCGGGCCATGCCCAGGTAGAGGATGAGGGTGCCGAACCAGAAGGTGAGTAGCGGCAGAACGTCCATCCCGGCCTGAAAGAGCCAGACGAGCAGGTAGAGGCAACCGGCCAGCATGAGATAGACCGCGGTGCGGTAGGAGAGGAGTTCACCCGAGTCTTCCAAGTGGCCTTTGCCGGTGAAGGCTTTTCGGAAGACCGCGCCGAGATGTTGCCGGGCAATCCAGAGGCCCCAGCAAACAAAGACGATGAGGCCGCCGAAGCTTTGCCAGCCGATGGCGGGGTCGAAGGAGCACCACATGTCTGAACCGCCAATGCTGTAGCCGATGCGGTTGAAGAGGCCTACCTGCAAGATGGCCAGGAGGTGAAACACCCAGATGCTTAAGAGGACGTCGGATTTGGTGAAGTAGGCGAAGGCAATGGTCATGGGGTGCATGGAGAAGGCGAAGTACGGGAAGCCTTTTCCGATGCGGATGATTTTGCGGTTGTGCACGGTCATTGGGATGTCCAGCTCGGGCAGGGCTTTGATGAACAGGGCCGCGATGTTCCAGCAGAAGATGCCCAGGACGAGCCAGAAGCCGATGCGGAAGAGCCGGGAACGAACGAGGGTGGAGAGGGTGCCTGTGGAACCGGAGACGCCGGTGAGTTCCAGGACGGCGGTGGCAATAGGAAAGGCCAGGCGTTCATTCTCCATCCACTGTTTACGGAGGATGATGACCATGCAGAAGCTGACGAGGAGAACGGAACCCAGGAAGCTACTCCACCAGAAGAAGGGAATGGCCCAGGCGGACCAGGGGATGGATTCACCCGAGGGAAGGCTTTCGTAAAAGCCGGTGGTGGCGCTGCGGTCTGCTACAATGGTCCAGGAGGGAATGCGGTCCAGCAGGACTTCGGCCCATCGGTTTTCGGGGGTGGCGAAGTAGGTGGGCGCGGAGAGGACGCCCAGGAAATAGCCGGAGAGCCATTCGCCCTGCATGGTGGCGGCGACCATGCCGATGCAGCAGATGGTGAGGAGTTCGGAAGAGGAAAGCCCCCGGCCCTGGCGGGACAGAGGCAGGTTGAGGCCGAGGAGGCAGATGAAGGGGATGAGCAGGGCCACCGAGAGGTGCGCATAGTCCGCCCGTGAAGAGTGGACGATGAGGCTGGAATATGCTGGCCAGAGGTTGACCCAGATGGCCATGGCCAGGCCGAGAAGGAGGGCACGTTTGGTCATAAGAAAAGAAGGGGCGGCCCGCCGGGTCGCCCGTACAGGAGGATCAATGGGATTGTGGGATTTTTAATCTCCGGCTTTTACGACAATTTTGATGGCGTCTTTGTTGTCCAGGCGGTAGCCGCTGCGGAGGGCGTTGAAGCCTTCGGCGACGCGGTCCAGGGGAAGGGTGTGGCTGACCATGTCTGCGTATGGAAATTCGTTTCGTTCCAGGATGGGTAGGCCGCGGAGGAAGTGTTCGGGGCGGCTGGCCCAGACGGCTTCAAAACGTAAATTTTTGCGCATGAACATCTGGTTGGGGTTGCAGTCGAAGGTGCCTACGTCCACGAAGTGGCCCATTTCTACGTAGGTGCCGCTGTTTCGCAGGTAGTCCAGGCCTTCGGGAATGGCGGGGAGGAAGCCAGCGCATTCAAAGACGACGTCCGCGCCTTCGTTTCGGGGGGTGTTTTCGAGGACGAGTTGTTTGCGTTCTTCGGGGTCTTTGATTTCGCCGATGTCGATGGTGACGTCTGCACCCAGGCGTTTGGCCAGTTCGAGTCTGCCAGAAGGGCCTCCGACCATGATGAGCTTTCCGGCGCCGCTGGCTTTTGCACAGATGAGGGTGACCAGGCCAATGGCACCGGAGCCCTGGACAACGGCGGTGTCTCCAAACTGGAGGCCAGCGCGCATGATACCGTGTACCCCAATGGTGAAGGGTTCCAGGAGGACGGCGATTTCGGGCGGAAGGTCGGTTCTGAGGACGACGGTGTCGGGGTTCCAGAGGTAGATGTATTCTGCAAACCCGCCGCGCAGGTAGGGTTTTTCTTCGGCCTGGAGGAAGCCGTAGGCACCTTTGGATGTGCCGGGTACATGAGCAATGCGGTCACCTTCGCGGATGGGGCGGCCCAGGGCGTCTTTTTCTACGCCTTTGCCCAGTTTGGCTACGATGCCCACATTTTCGTGGCCCATGATAATTTCACCGGACAGGCGCTGGTATTCCCAGTTGTGCAGGTCTGTGCCACAGATTCCGGCCAGCTCTTGTTTGACGAGAATGGTACCTGGTTCGGGATCTGGAATGGGGTACTCGCGGATTTCGAAGCGTTCGCCTACCATAACAGAGGCGCGTGCGGTCTGTGACATTGTGGTTCTCCTGGTGTGATAGTGCGGGCTGGGGTTAGCGGTCGTAGATGTTGGGGCTCCAGTCGATTTCTTTGAGTTGTTGTTGGACGAGGACGGCTTTGAAGGGGGGGACGTTTTTCATGAGGACGACGCCGGGGCCTACCATGGCGCCGGGGCCTACGATGCGGCCGGGCATGAGGATGGCGCCTACACCGGTGCGGGCGTAATCTCCGAAGAGGGCACCGGAGAATCCGGGGGCGTTGTGGCGGATGTTTTTGACTTCGACCTGGGTGGGTCCGTCATCGAAGCGGAGGGTGCCTACCTGGGTGCCTGCACCAAATTCTGCGCCTTCTCCGTAGATGCCGGAAATTTGCATTTGATGCGTGATGCGTCCGCCTGCGAGGATGATGCCACCGAATTCACCCAGGAAGGTAATGTGGTTGTTGCGATCCACCATTCCGGATACTTTTGCGAAGGGGCCAATGCGACAGTCTTCGCCTATGACGGTATGGGAAGCGATCTGTGAGCCTTCGTGGATGTGTGTGTTTTTGCCAATCCAGACCGGGCCTTCGATGTGGGTGTTGTGGGCAATGTGGACGCCCTCGTCTATGAAGACGGTGCCGGTGATGCGGGTGTTGGGGTCCACGCTTGCGGTGCTGGCAATGTGCGATTGGGTGAGTTGAGAGGCCATTTCTTCTACGGCCAGCCGACAGACGGCTCGGGGGTGCCAGGGCATGTCCATGTCGAACCAGGGGCCGGTGAGTTCTACGGCTGTGATTGGGCGACCTTCCCGGCACATGAGAGGCAGGGTGTCGGCAATTTCAAAGCTTTCGGGAGGTACGATGCCGTTCTGGACGCCGGGTGGGAAGTCTGAGGCACAGGCCAGATCTTGCAGGGCGCGGTTGCGGAATGCGTAGAGGCCGGACAGGGCGAAGCCGCTTCCGCCACGGGGTTTCCAGGGGTAGGCGGTGATGGGTTTTTGTTCGC
>JAQCGA010000244.1 GCA_027619145.1 bacterium
GGACACGCCTCCACTTATCAGCAAACCGGTACCATTGATCCGTTCTTTCAATTCTTCCCGCAGGCGCACACGGTCATCCGACTCGTCCAGTTTGTGATACGGCATAGAGTTCAACGTGCGAAATATCAGATCCCTCACTTTCGCAGACACAATCCCATCCGATTTCTGAATTTCGAGTAGCGCTTCTTCGCCATCCATTTGAAGCGTAATACGCACACTTAAAAAACGAAGCGCAGCATCGTCTTGCGGATTCACCAGGATCTCTTCGATTGGGTAAAGAAAAAGAGCCTGAATCGGAACCTTCTGGCGCTCCGTGATCTTCACCTCCTCAACCGTCTCGCCTTTTTCTTCCGCTACAAGCCGCTCCTGTTTCGGAATAATTAAGCGCGTCACCAGAACATAGGCCAGGGCCGTTTGGCCCAAAAGTACAATAAACGCAAGAACCAGAAACTGGTTCAGACGGGCACCTTTGGGAGCTACTGGAGCAACGGGCGCATCACCTTCTTCTGCTTCTTCTGCTTCTTCTTCGGCCATGACAAATCTCCCTAGCCCGGAATCAGACGTTGCAGCGTGTACATTGATTTTGCCTTGATTTCTATGGGTGCTCCTGTTATTTTATTCAGCGTTCATCCAGGCTCTCCCACAGAAATAAGTTACAAAATATTAAGACTTAACCTCGTAATTGTCAAGTCGGTTCCCCGTCCACATCAGCCTGGGAGGAGTTGCGTCTCTATGGATATTCAAAAGGTTGTGATCCCGGTGGCTGGCCTCGGCACCCGCCTGCTTCCGGCCACCAAGTCCCAGCCCAAAGAAATGCTGCCCATCGGCCGAAAACCCGTTGTTCAGTACGTTGTTGAAGAAATGGTCGAGCAAGACTTAAAAAAAATCCTCTTCATCACCGGCCGAGAAAAACGCTCCATCGAAGACCATTTCGACCGGGACCCAGAACTACTCAACCGTCTATCCGAAACCAACCACGATGAATTGCTCGACGAAATCGACTACGACCGTGAAAACGTAAAATTCTTTTATACCCGCCAGATCATCCCTCCTGGCCGCCACACTCCCGCAGGCATTGGCCATGCCATTAGCATGGCCGAAGACTTCGTGGCAGGCGATCCTTTTGTCGTGGCGTTGGGAGACACCATTGTGAAATCTGGCAACCACGCCGGCCTCACACGTCGAATGATTAAATCGCACCTCAAACACGGGTCCAGCTGCACCATTGCCGTTCTGGAAGTAGATCCAGGTGAGGTCCAGCACTACGGTATCGTGAAACCCAAAGGGCGCGCCCAGGCCGATTTTGAAATTGAAGATATTGTAGAAAAACCTTCCCCAGACGATGCACCCAGTTGTCTTGCTGTAGCAGCCCGATATGTATTTAATCCAGAAATTTTCGTCGCACTTCGTAGGACATCACCCGGGTACGGCGGAGAACTTGAACTGACCAGCGCCATTTCCACCTTACTCAAAATGGGGCACTCCGTCCGGTGCGTACGTCTCAAGCGAGATGAAATCCGATATGATATTGGCAGCCCCATTTCCTACTTCAAAGCCTTTATCGACTTCGCCCTGTCGGACCAGCGACACGGATACCTTATCCGTCAGTACCTTCAGCAACGTCTCCGGGAATTTTGAGCATGTCCGATGCCTACCTTTCTACCGCCCCAGGACGGGCGGGCATTATTGGTAACCCCACAGATATGTATGGCGGCAGTGTCATTTCCTGCTCCACACAAGAACGGTCGGCCGTACTCATCGAGCCTGCCAGCGAACTTCGCTTCGAAGTAGCCGGACAACGCCACGTAGTGAACGGCCCGGCTGATCTGCGCCTGGACGGCGGCCATTTCGACGTGGCCAAAGCCGTCGTCGATTTCTTGAATCTCTCCGCAGCACGCTTTTCACTCCGCTGGGCCTGCAATGTGCCTTTCGGCGCAGGCCTGTCCAGCTCGTCTTCCATGATCGTGGCCATCCTCAATGCCGTTCTGGCCTTTACGGGACGCACCCACCACGCCTTCTACCGGGCAGAAATGGGGCGCCATATTGAACTGCACTACCTGGTCCTGTGCGGGTACCAGGACGCTTATATGTGCACCCTGGGCGGGCTCAACTACATGGACTTTCGCCAGAAACAGTTTTACCGCGCCCTCGGCGACGAGCCCTATGCCACCATGGAACCTCTGGCCCCGTATGTGGACCAGTATCCCTTTGTCCTTGGCCACACCGGCATACAGCGCAGTTCCGGCGTGGTGCACCGCCCCATCCGCGAGCGCTGGCTGGAAGGGGACAGAGAAGTGGTTCGCAACTATCTGCGTATTGCCCACCTGGCTCGCATGGGCAAACGCGCCCTGCTGGATACAGACTGGGAAATGCTTGGAGAACTCATGGTAGAAAACCACGAAATCCAGCGCGACCTGGGTGGCTCCGGTCCAGAAAACGAAACACTCATTCAGGCCGCTTTGGATGGCGGTGCCCTGGGTGCCAAACTGGCCGGCGCAGGTGGCGGCGGCACCATCATTGCGCTTGCGCCAAACCCGGAACCGGTCGTTCAAGCACTGAAAGACGCAGGTGCCAGCCGCATCCTCTTTCCTCGCCCGGCACCGGGCGTAACCGTAACCCCGCTCAAAACCTCCGCAGACCGTGAGAAGGCCGAACAAGAACTGGCCGACCGCTCCAAACAGGAAGACTTCCATTTATAAGCATCAACCTGCTTCCTTAGCCAACCGCTCCACCCCGTTCACTGCACTACAGACGTACACGTTCGGCGTCAAACCGGTTTCCTGTGGGTATCTTGCCTGCACAGCCGCCGTCAATTGCTCCACGGCATCTACCTCTACCAGATTCACGGTGCACCCTCCAAACCCTGCACCCGTCAACCGCGCGCCCAGCACGCCTGGCACCTCCGATGCAATCTCCACCAGCAAATCCAGTTCCCGCCCACTCACCTCATAATCTTCCCTCAGACTCGCATGCGACGCTGCCATCAAAACCCCAAAACCGGCAACATCGCCCCCCTTCAGCAGTGCAGCGGCCTGGCGGGTTCTCTCAATTTCACCTACCACGTGTCGGCACCGCCGATACACCGTATCCGAAAGCCGCTGCCTGTATGTCTCCAGTTCCTCCGCAGTCACATCCCTCAGTGCCCGAAGTTCCCGCCCCAGCGCACACCCCAGTTCATAAACACCTTCTTCGCACGCCGTACGCCGTTCATTATAAGCCGAACCCGTCAACCCTCGTTTCACGCCTGAATGACAGATGACAATTCGCACAGACTCACCCGGTAAGGGAACAGGCTCAAACGTCAAGTCTCGACAATCCAGAAGCAGTGCATGGTTCGCCTTGCCATTTGCCGAAATAAACTGATCCATAATCCCGCAATTCACACCCACAAACTGGTTCTCCGCCCGCTGTCCCAGCAACGCAAGCTCTGGCCCAGACATCTCCAGCCCATTCAGCTCCAGCAACCCCTTCCCCGTGGCCATCTCCACAGCCGCAGAACTGCTCAGCCCGGCACCAACGGGTACATCTCCTACCAGTACCGCGTTGAATCCACACAGTGTGTTTCCCAACTTCTGGAATTCCAGAACCACACCCTTGCAATAATCCGGCCAGTACCCGGTCCGATCCGGTGCTTCGTCTACCGCAAACTCTCCCTTTTCTTCGTGGGCCACAGACCAGATCACCGCTTTCTTGTCCATCCTGGCTCCGGCCGCAAAAACAACCCATCGGTCAATTGCCGCCGGAAACACAAAACCATCGTTGTAATCTGTATGCTCTCCAATCAGGTTCACCCTTCCTGGAGCGCGTACTACGACCTCTGGCGCTTCACCAAACCGTGCCTCGAACACCTCTACCGCTCGGCTCACAACCTCCTTCATTCCAACCTCCCTCGCCGCATCGCCTGCCTGATTTCCGCAGCCGCGATATTGGGATCTGAAGGGTTGATCATCTCTCCGAAAATGTCTGCCCCAACAACATGCTTTCGCACACCTGGCCCTCGTAACAACGAGGTAATATGAACCTGCATATGAAATGCATGATCTTTTCCATTCGTAGGAGCCTGGATCAATGCCATCGAATAGTGATACGGCGTTCCAAACAGGTGGTCCAGCCCGGAAAGCAATTCCCGCATCATTCCCGCGAAGCCACGGCTGGCGGCCACGTCCAGCTCGAGCAGGCTGGGGGTGTGCGACAACGGTGCCATCACCACATCGTACGGCAATTGGGCTGCATAAGGCACATAGGCTACAAAATGTTCGTTGCGAGCAAGCACCCTCCTGCCATCTACCTCTTCTACCCGGTTGGCGTCGCATACAAAGCAGGCCCCATCATGCGTTTTCTTGTATTCGGTGAACACCTGTAATTGCGGGGCCACCATCAAATCGGGTATCGTCCCGTAAGAATAGACCTGCCCATGTGGATGCGGCTGAGAGTTGCCCATCACCGTGCCCCGGTTTTCAAAAATGAGAACGTAGTTGATCTCCTCCCGCTTGCCCAGCCGTTCATAGATCTCGGCCCACGCATCCACCACAGCCTCCACTTCCTCCTGTGCCATCTCCGAGAGCCGCTTGTTATGATCTGGACCATACGTAATCACTTCACATACGCCACGCGATGCACGAGCCGTGTACGGGCCATAATTCTCGTGCACTTCATATCCGTCGGGTACCAGCGCCGGAAAATCGTTGGCAAACGTCCACACCCCGGTGTACGCCGGGTTTACTGCGCCATTTACTCTTCGATTGCCCGGGCAAAGATAACAATCTGGATCGTACGGTTTCTCTTCACCGGCCTCAAACGCCTGTACTTCGCCGCGCCACGGCCGAGAATCTCGACCGGACGCAATATTGATCCATCGACCCCAGAATGGGTTAAAACGCTCCTCGCGTACAGGGCGATACCCTGCCGGGTTCAGCCGATGCCACCGCCACGCAGATGCGATAATCTGCTCCAGAGACGCCCGGGCCTGCCAGCCCAATTCAGCCTTCACACGCGAAGAATCTGCAACCAGTACATCCGGATCTCCGCTCCTCCGTGGACCTACTTCCGCCGGGATCTCGTGACCTGTCACCTGCCGCGCCGTCTGAATAATTTGCTTCACACTGAACCCGGTCTCTGTTCCAAGATTATACGTCACAGACCCTCCACTGTTCAGCAGGCGATCCAGACACAATACATGGACATCTGCCAGCTCTTCAACCGAAATATAATCCCGCACAGCCGTCCCGTCTTCCGTATCGTAATCTTCTCCAAAAATCGTCACCTTTTCCCGTTGCCCCAGAGCCACCTGAAGCACAATGGGAATCAGGTGAGATTCCGGATCGTGATCTTCTCCGATCAACCCCGACGCGTGTGCTCCGGCCACATTAAAATACCGAAGAGCCGCATATCTCTGCCCTTCTGTTTTTTCTAAAATCAATTCATCCATCATCTTCGACATACCGTAAACATTCGTCGGTAAAAAAAGCCGCCGCAAATCCTCTTCGTTCAGGCCAAGCCGGGGGTCTTTTGCAGACACTTCCGCTTCGTACCAATCAATAACCGTTTCAAAATCTACAGCAGCAGACATCAACTGGCTCTCTGTTACTGCACCCGTCACCAGACGTTCGCGCTGACAATCTTCATTCAGCGGAATGTACTGCGCTCCTGGGTTGCCATAGGTGGCACACGTGGAAGATTTCACGATTGGAATACCCCCAGCAGCGTCCACCAGGTTACGAAACGCCAGCACATTGGAGTCGAAATACAAACGCGGCTCCTCCTGGGATTGACCCACCAGGCTGCGGGCTGCAAAATCGATCACGCCCACAATACGATGCTTTGTAAACACCTCACCAAGCACCTCCCGGTCCAGCAAATTCACTTCTTCAAAAACGAATTGCTCCGGACCGTACACCCGCGCAAACAAATGCACCACTTCCCGGTGCCCCAGGCTCAGGTCATCCAGTACAACCACCCGCCGCCCGGCATCCAACAATCTCCACACGGTGTGGCTCCCCACATATCCCGCCCCGCCCGTAACCAGAATCGCATTGTCCATAAAACCCTTCCGTTAAGCAGATCTCACCCGGTCAATTTTATTCCCTTCAGCATAAGCTATAAGAACGAAAAAATGGGGACGGCGGGCAACCGTCCATTCACCTGCCTGTCGTCGGTTGCCTTCCGTCCCCTTATCATCATCCAGATTCAGGTTTTTACGGGTACACACCCAGCGTAGCCCCTGCATCTGCTGTCCGCTTGACTGCCAGCATATAAGCGGCAATCCGCATATTCACCTTCTCGCGGAGCGATACTTCAAGCGTATCGTGGAATGCTTTATTCATTACCGTGCGGAGTTTCTCATTCACTTCCTCTTCAGACCAGAAATATTCCATCAACCCCTGAACCCACTCAAAATACGAAACCGTCACCCCACCGGCGTTCGCCAGAATATCCGGAATCAGGAAAACTCCCCGGTCGTACAAAATGCTGTCCGCACCAGGTGT
>JAQCGA010000245.1 GCA_027619145.1 bacterium
GGTTGTGCGAAGGTGATTCTGTCAAGAGGGTGGTGCTGGCGGGGGTTGTGTTTCGGGCAACGCTCCTTTTTGCTCTGCCAACTCTTTCCGATGATTTGTATCGGTATGTGTGGGATGGTCGGGTTCAGGGAGCCGGTATCAACCCTTTTTTACACGCGCCCATCTCAGAGGCGCTTGCCCATTTGCGCGACGTAGCGATCTATCCTCACGTGAACCATCCGGAAGTTCCCACGATTTATCCTCCGCTGGCACAGGCGTTTTTCCGTCTGTGTTTTTTTCTGCACCCGAGTATCTGGATGGTGAAGGGGTTGCTGGTTTGCGTGGATTTGCTGACGGCCTGGTTCCTTTTGGGCTTGATCCGAGTTTTTGATCTGAATACGGGACGGATTCTGGTGTATTTGTGGAACCCGCTGCTGCTGGTGGAGGTAGCCGGGCATGGGCATGTGGATATCCTGGGCGTGTTCTTCTTGATTGCCGCTCTGCTGTACTTGCACTTAGGCGGTATCGGTCGTGCGTTTTTCACATTGGCCCTGTCTTTCCTGGCTAAGTTTTTTGCACTGTGTCTGGTGCCGGTGTTCTGGCGGTGGACGTGTGTGAAGGGCCGTGGAGAAAGTTCGCTGGGTCGCATTCTGTCTATGTTGCACCCAGGGCGCGCGTGGCCAGTATTGATTTTTCCGGTGATTGTTCTGATTGGGTATGTGCCGTTTCTGGAGGCGGGAGGACAGCTCTTTGGTGGGTTGCAGACGTACGCTGAACATTGGGTGTTTAATGCGCCGGTGTACGATGGGCTTTTTATGGTCTTGGGCGATGGAGAGATGGTGCGGGTGGTGATTGGGGTGTTGTTCGGAGCCGCCGTTTTAGCCAGTGCGTTGAGCTGGATGCCCCCGATGCAGGTGACGTTTTATCTGATCGGTATTTTTTTGTTGCTGACTCCCACGTTGCACCCCTGGTACCTGATCTGGATGGTGCCTTTTCTGGTTTTTTATCGGAGCCCAGCGTGGATGGGGTTTACTGGGTTGGTGGTGCTGTCCTACGTGGTGTTGATTCGTTATGCGGCCGAAGGGGTATGGGAGGAGGCCGGGTGGGTGCGGGGGGTGGAATTTGGTGGGTTTGTTTTGATCTGGTTGGTTTCTTACATTCAGAAACGCCGGAAAGAACGACTCGATTTGATTCTCCTGCGCTGAAACCACCCTTCTGTTATGCGTTATTTTCATGTTGTATTGACCAGGATCAATAGACCCATGAAGAACGCGCTTTCGGTATTTCACGGAAGCGCGTTCTTCTGTATTTGAAATAAGTCTGTATTTTGTCTAAAATCAGATTTTCTTCTTTAGCGCTTGAGCCGGGAGCTGTATGCCGTCTGGATCTGTGAATCCGTATTCTTTGGCGCGTGCAGCGGCAATCAGAACTTGTCCTGTTAATGTCCGCCAAATTCATCCTCGTAGTCTTTGACTGCAGATTCCACGACTTTTTCAGCATGGCTCCTGCCATATGCATTTCCGATTGAGACCTGGCTCGGTTTTTCAGGGTCGAGTTTGTAGGTGAGGAAATAGTGGCGCATTCTGGATATGAGTGCACCGGGGAGACCGGAAATGTCATCTACTTCAGACCAGAACGGATCGTTTTCAAGGATGGCAATAATTTTATCATCGGCTTCCCCGGAGTCTAACATGGGAAGGCCTCCGACAATGCGGGCGGTGAGGATAATTTCTGCCCGTGCGATGGGACGTTCACTGATGACGCAGATGTCCAGTGGGTCTCCATCGCCACATTTCGCCCCTTCCATGAGGTTGCCTACACGCTCGCCGCAATAGGTGCGGGGAATAAATCCATAGAGCGTCGGATGCTGGGAAGAGGTTCTGTGAGGTCGGTCTACTTTCAGGTATCCGGTGACTTTATCCACTTCATATTTTACCAGATCGAACGGGCAGATTTCTATGAATGCATAGACAATCTGAGGGGGGTTTGGGCCAATTTCCAGACCGTGCCAGGGGTGTGGCCGCCAGCGGTAAAAAGGAGATGGGAAATTCATTTTACTCCTTTATGTGCGAATGTTGTGGGAGTTCAAGAACTGTGGAGTACGCGCTTTATGGCATCGCGCATGATCTGTTCTGATTTGCCGGAGACAAAGGAGTCTGTTGGTTCGTAACCCCCTTCGGCAAAAGAGCTTTCCAGGGTGATATAGCCGGGGCCAAGGTCACCGTACCCGGCAACCGCAACAAAGCCCTGTGGTCGAAGCTCCTGGGCGTAGAGCTGGTATTCGATGAAGGTTTCGCCGGGGAGGTGTACGATATCTACGTTGTTATTGAGGCGCAAAGAGGTGATGGGGATAGGCATTTCCCAGCGGCGCATGTAGGTGAGTATGAGTGCGGCCTTGCTCTTTAGTTTTCGGGTCTCGTTGTCCGGGCTCCGCAAAATTTCGAGCAAGGCTTCTTCGTTGAGATCCTCGCGAGGAGGGAGGCAAGCCGGGGCTACATTCCAGGTCAAATGGGTGAGCGGCTGTCGGCTAGATGTATTTTCGGATGCGAGGATGGCGTCGTAGATGCGCCCGGTGAAAACCGGCCGGTTGGCGATGTTGCCGTCGTTGTATTTTCCAGCGGTGATGTTTCCTGCGCAGGCGGTAAAGTAGATGTGGGGGATTCCGTTGTCTTCGGCAATGCGCTGGTTGCGAGCAAGGCCGACAAACTCTGGGGTTACAATGCCGGTACCGTCGATGGTGGTGGGGTGCACGGCATAGTAGTGGAGGCAGGTGATTTTACGATCTTCGTTCCAGAAGCCAATGGTTTTTAGAAATGGGTCGATGGTGCCTTCCGGGGCCGCGTGCAGTTCGGGGTCCTGGGTTTTTGTCCAGCGGACCGCGCGCACTTTCCCATCTTCTCCCATCACTCGGCGGTTGGAGGCGATGCGGTCAACGCGTGCCTGGCCGGTGGTAATGTGGGTGCAGGGTTGGAGTTTGTCCAGGGCTGCCCCAGCAGCCGCGGCGGTGTTGGCGCGTGCCTGTTCACACCAGTTGCCCACCATGATGACGTTGGGGCAATTGTGGGCGTCGAGGAGGTCCTGGGCATCGCGGTCTGGCCACGGGGTGTCGTGAGGGTGTACACAGTGGACGGCAACCCGGTCGGGCTCTGTGTTCACTGCGGCGGCCAGGTCTTCACGCCAGCGGTTGTAGTCGTGGTTGCTGAGTTCGGCCCAGTCCAGAGCACACAAGACAACGGGCGCTTCCCCTTCGCCGATCAAAATGAGGCCGTGGGCTGAGAGGGAGGCTCCGATGGCAGTTGCTGGAGGGTACCAACCCGCGCAGAGTGGATGGCCGACAGGTGGGGTAATATCGCAGTGGAAGGTTGCCGCAGTTGTTTTCACAGGTGTTGCTCCTTACTAAAAAGGCCTGATTGGACCGATGGATGCCAGTGTATGACGGATGGCGATTATGAATCGTTGTCAGATTCTTCGAGCGGGTGGAGATCCATGGGTGTCAAAATTTGATAACATCATGATCCAGATTTTCTTGTAAAATAGGTACTATTGATCGTTTTTTCAACCTTGTTATTGAAAGGTACACAAAAACGCCTTCGGGGTATATGTTCCGGAGGCGTTTTTATGGGAATTTTTATCTGCGTTCACAGTACCAGATCGGGTTCTGGATGCGCTATTTTTTTTCTGCAACAGGTTCGGGAGTCTTGGCTTTCCGGGCTGGTGGGACCGGGCCGGAAGATGGCCGGATGGGGGTGCCGTTCTCGCGGGCTTTGACCAGGTTGCCCAGGCCAGATACAAAGTGTCTGTGGTCTTCTGAGGTTTCCGAGACATCGATGTAGAGTTCGTGTTTGAGTGCACGGATGCCTTTTTCAAAGTATTCCCAGACGCCGTATAAGACGACGGCGGATAGGAAGAGGCCCAGGCCGCTGCAGGCTGTGGTGATGAGGGAAAGGCTGGGTTGCAGGTAGCCGAATGCGCCAATCCAACTGGAAACGATGAGCAGTACGGAAAGGCCAAACATGACGTTGCGTTTTCGGTACTGCAGGTCTGCGTTCCAGTAGCGTTCGATTTGCTGGTTGCGAACTTTTTCAAGCTGTAAGACGCGTTGGTAGGCTGTTTCCGTAAAGGTTTCGTCCGGGTTGGTGCTCCATTCGGCAATGCGGCGCCAGAGGCGGTAGAGCTGGTATTCGAATTCTACATCTTCGATAATATCAGGGACGAGGAAAGATTTTTTTCCGAAGCTTTTGTGGATGTCTGGAATGTATTTGCAGTGGAAGGCGGCCCGGCGGCTGGTTTTTTCGCCAGGGCGCACATTGGGGTCTTTGTTAAGCGCAATAAAGGGCTGCTTGATGCGGTGCTCGCCGGTAAGCGCATTGGATGAAGCGAAGGAAATGGTGTACCGGAGCGAGTCGTCCATGGCTTCAAACGAGATGTCGTCTGCTTCGGAGGCGACAACGATAAATGGAGAGAGGATGGAAGTGGCCAGGCCCACATCGTCGAAGGCAGAGGCGCAGTCTACAATAATATAATCGTATCGGTTGAGCGATTTGATAGCGGAAAGCAGCATGGAAAAGCGTTCTACGACGCTGCTCAAGTTGTAACTGCGGCTTTCGCGCAGGAAAATGCTGTTGCTAATGCTGGATTGTTGTTCTTTGGAATAATAGGAAGGGAGAACATCGATGCGTTTTCCATTGGGCGCAACATCGATGGGTAAGATGTGAGACTGGTCATAGATGCCCTGGAGCCAGTCTTCAATCCGCACGTCATCAATTTCGAGCAGGCCTTTGTAGTATGATGTGCGATCTTCGGCAATGACTTTGCGTCCGGGGAAAATTAAATTGGTGAGACTTTTGGTGGTAAAATCCGCATCCAGCAGAAGAATGTTATAGCCGCAGTGCTGGAGGATTTTTCCCAGATTGGTGGCCAGTACGGTTTTACCGGATCCCCCTTTGGGGCTGAGGAAGGCAATCAATTTACAGGAGGGGTCTGTGGCACCTTCATCTACTGTAAATTTCAAGTCGTGGCTCTCGCGATGGAGCCGAATTTCCATGGTGCGCGTTTTCCGGCCGTTGCTGCCCCCGGCAGCGGGTGCACCGCCGTTTTTTAGGGGCTGTGGACCTGAGGCGGAATCCGACATGGCTTCCTCCGATACATTCGGGGAGTGGGAGAGATAACTTCCTTAATATGCTAAATTTAGGATTCGGCAATCCTGAAGTCAAGCGGAATCTTGCGAAGAGGGGGCCTGGGTTTCTGCCAGAGTTGGCAGGTTTTTATGCGTTCCGGTAGAGTCTGTACGCTTGAAAAAGGGCTTGACGGATTCCGGCCAATCATGTAGATTTTGGGTCTGCCCGTATTTGGAATTATCCTCATTAAAATAAAGGAGATATTGATGCCGACCTACGACTTTGAGTGCAAGGCGTGCGGGCATGCCTTCGAGCAGTTTCAATCCATGACAGCCAAGCCGCTCCGGGTTTGCCCGGAATGCGGAAAGCGGGCCGTAGACCGCCTGATTGGGACCGGAGCCGGGTTGCTGTTCAAAGGTTCTGGTTTCTATATTACAGATTACCGCAGCGAGAGCTATAAACAGGCTGCAAAGACAGATTCGAATCAGGGAACCAAGACAGATTCGAACCCAGGAACCAAGACAGAATCAGGCGGGACCTCGACTGCCAAGGGGACCGAACCTAAGCCGAAGAAATCGAAAGGCAGTGGAGACTCGAAATAAAAGTTGGGAACCAGGTGTGTGTTTCGGAGTCTATGATTTTTGAGAAATGTGTCATCATCTGAACGGGGTTCAATTGCAGTAGGGTTCGGGTTGCCTATTTTGAACCGTACTATTTTCGGAAGGAGCGGGCGTAGATCTATGAACCATCGAATATGGGGTCTCATGCTGGTACTCGTACTGGTTCAGGCTTGCGGCAGAGAATCTGCGGATGAGCTTTTTTCCAAAGGTGAGGCGGCTACGCACAACGATGCCACCTATGCCACGGCCGAAGAACATCTGGATAAATTTTTAACATATTATCCAGATGATCCTCGGGCGGACCTGGCCTTGCACGCACTGGGGCGTGTGCTGATGAGCCAGCAGAGGCATCCGGAAGCAGTTGGCCGATACGAAGCGTTGCTGCGGCGCTTCCCCAAGAGCCGGTATGCGGATCAGGCACAGTTTATGATTGCGTATATTTACGATCAGGACGGAAAGCTCGAGGAGGCCCGTGTGGCTTATCAGAAGGTAATTGATACCTTTCCCAATTCAGAACTTGTGGACGATGCGCAGATTTCTATCGCGAACCTGGGCAAAGTACCTGAGGCGTGGTTTCCCGTATCGGATGCAGGCAGCGAGCCCTGATTCGGTAAAACCAGTAGTCGAACAACTTTACCAACCCCTCATGCTGTGAAGCTCATACAGGAAAATGTCTTTATGAATATGGCAGATGATATTCAGGTTATCAATGAAAAGGTGAAAGCTGAAAGCGCGTTTGTTGAGCGGCTGACGGACGAGGTGGGCCGGG
>JAQCGA010000246.1 GCA_027619145.1 bacterium
AGGTGGAGCTTTATGGGAGTGAGGGCACGCTGATTTATAAACTGGCGGATGATACCATCTGGGGCGGAAAAGCTGGGGATGCAGGGTTGGCGGAGATTCCGATTCCTGAAGGTGAAAAACGGGCGTGGACGGTGGAGCAGGATTTTGTGAGTGCGATTCAGGGAGGCCCCCAGGGCGATACGAGTTTTGAAGCGGGTCTGAGATATATGGAGTTCACCGAGGCCGTATTCCGGTCTGTGGAACGGGGTGCAACGGTGCGTTTGCCTCTGGTGGATTAACTACGGTCGCGAGTTCAGGGTCTCGATTCTGGACCCTGGACTTGCGGATTTTTTGAGAGGTTTTTATGGCAACTTATCGGATTGCGGTGGTGGGTACGGGGTATATCGGGGTGGAGCATATCAAGGCGATTGTTGGACATCCGGACGCGGTACTGCATACGATTGTGGGGTCTGAGCGTAGCCAGGCGCGACTGGAGGCGTTGCAAGAGGAATACGGGGCCGGGCAGGTTACGACCCGGTATGCAGATGTGGTGGAGGAGGATGCGGTAGATGTGGTGTATTTGTGTACGCCGAACCGGATGCACGCGGATGAGGCGGTAGCGGCGCTGGAGGCTGGGAAGCATGTGTTTTGTGAGAAGCCAATGGCAACCACGCTGGCAGATTGCCGCAGGATGGTGGACGCGGTGGATCGTTCCGGGAAACAGTTGATGGTGGGTCACGGGGCGCGGTTCCGGCCGCTGCACCGAACGGTAAAGGAGTTGTTCGATTCGGGGAAATTGGGGGAGGCATGTTTTTGCGAATCGGATTACGTGCATTCGTTGCGGCCGTTTTTGGATGGGCCCGGGCATCAGTGGTGGAAACACCCGGACGAGGGGCAGTTTGCTGTGATTGGGGGGGCGTGTCATCCGCTGGATTTGATGCGGTGGATTGTGGGTGAACTGGAAGAGGTATCGGCCTACGGAGTGACGAAGGTGTTGAACGATGTGGACTGGTACGATACGGTGATTGCGTCGCTGAAGTTTCAGAATGGCGCGGTGGGCAAGTGCCTGGTATCTGTGGGGGCACCCCGGCCGTATTCGATGACGTTTAATTTGTTTGGTACGGAAGGGACGGTGGAAGAGAACCGTGTCTATTTGAAGGAGTTCGGTGAGGTGGAGGCGTGGGCAGATATGCCAATGCCTGTTCAGGGTGAAGTGCATGCCTGTTCGGAAGAATTGGCGCATTTCTTGGGGTGTCTGGATGCGAACCGAAGTCCGATGATTGATGTGCGGGACGGTGCACGGACGGTGGCGGCCTGTCTGGCAATTGCAGAGTCGATGGAAACGGGGAAGCCCGTACGTGTGGTGACGGAATTTTGAACGCGAAGGGGCGAAAGAGAGGCGAAAGGCGCGGAGCCCCGCCCCTCTCATCCACTGGTCCGGAGGTAGGAGAAACCCCCTGTCTGCTTCCCTGGAGAAATTGTTGCAAAGGTTTGAGGAAAAAGGAGATTTTATGATTCGGCTGGTGGCGTTTGATCTGGATGGGACGGTGTTGAGTGAGACAGGGGAGATTTCGCAGGCGTCGCTGGAGGCGATTCGCGCGTTGTGGAAAGCGGGGATCTTTTTGGCGTCCATCAGTGGGCGAAATGTGGAGAAGAGCCAGGCCCCTTTTGCGGGAGATCCAGAACTGGCGGCGGCGTTGTTCGTGGGGAGTTATAACGGGGCCATTGTGCTGGATTCGGGCGTGAGCGGATCTCGGACGTTGTTGCACGAAGAGCGACTTCCGGCTGATGGATTTTCGGATGTGATGGCATTTGTGGCTGCGCGAGGGCTGAATTTCATTTATTGCCAGTGTGAGGTTGTCGAAGGTGGGGTGAAGGAAATTTATATGACGGATCGGGAGACGGAGTCTGTGAGGACGCTGGGGAAGATGACGGGAATGCAGTTTGGGATTTACGCGGATCTGCTTTCTCGAGCGGCCGCGCTTGGTTCACCGCCGAAGATGATTCTGATGCCTGGGGCGGAGCAGCGAGACACGGTTCTGGAGGAGATGCAGAAGGCGTTTGGGGAACGGTTTTATCTGGCTCGTACGGGCAATGACCGGATTGAAGTGATGCATCCAGAGGTGAACAAGGCGGTGGCATTGGCGGCAATTTGTAAGCTGTGTGAGGTTCCGATTTCGCAGGCACTGGCAATTGGAGATGGGGACAATGATTTGCCCATGTTGCGTGCGGCAGGAACCGGGGTGCTTCTGGAGAATGCGGATGAGCAGACCCGGAAACTGGGGTTGGACGCGGGTCTGGAGATGGCACCATCGTTTGAGGTGGATGGGTTCGCGTGGGCGGTAGAGCGGTTTGTGCTGTCTTAATACGTACGAAAAGATGTCTCACGCAAAGGCGCAGCCGGAGGCAGGAGCCGGAGACTGTCTGCCGAAGGCAGCCCCGAAGGGGCCGGTGCAGGATGCGCCGGGCACACGACGCAAAGGGAAAGCCGGTGGATCTACGAGGTGAGGTCGCCCGGTTTGGCTGGGGAGGATAATCATCCGCCTCAGTTTTCTTAAGGCGGTCCCCTCGGGTTGCCTGGATGAGGGAACTGCGGGAGGTGCAGGATGAAGGGTTTGCTGGAGCGGTTGGCCGAAGGTGCTGTGCTGGTGGGCGACGGGGCAACGGGTACTTATTTGCAGGGGAAGGGGCTGGAGGTAGGAGAGGCACCGGAGATATGGACGTTGTCCCACCCGGACGTGGTGCGGCAGATGGCGGCGGATTATTTCGCGGCGGGTTCGGATCTGGTAGAGACCAATACGTTTGGCGGGAACCGGTTTCGGCTGAAGCATGTGGGGCTGGAGGGTCGGGTGCGTGAGGTGAATCTGAAGGCGGTGGAGCTGGCGAAGAGTACTACACCCCCAGGCGGATTGGTGATTGGATCGATTGGGCCTGTGGGTGAATTCCTGGCACCGTTGGGAACGGTTACTCCCGAAGAGCTTTTGGAGGCGTTTTCTGTGCAGGCGGAAGCGCTGGCCGAAGGGGGTGTGGATGCGTTGTGCGTGGAGACGATGACGGCTCTGGAGGAGGCACAGATCGCCGTGCGTGCGGCACAGGCAACGGGGTTGCCTGTGATGGCGACGATGACGTTTGACGAGGGTCCGCGTGGGTTTGCCACGTCTATGGGCGTAACGATAGAGCAGGCCGTGCGGGGGTTGGCGGAGGTTGGAGCCGATGTGGTTGGGACGAATTGCGGTAGTGGCGTGGAACAGATGATTCGCATTGTGCAGGAGATGGGGCGGTTGACCCCGTTGCCGATTCTGGTGCAGTCGAATGCTGGGTTACCTGTGATGGAAGGGGATCAGGTGGTGTACCCGGAAGGACCCGAGGGTATGGCCGCCCGGTGCGGGGAATTCCTGGAGGCCGGTGCCCGGATGATTGGAGGGTGTTGCGGCACTGGTCCGGCACACGTTTCAGCAATGGCGAAAACGATTCGAAGATTAGGTGGATGCGAGTAGGTCGGATTGCTCTCCCAGATCCTGGCTGCTGGAACGGATGTGGGCCACCATGGCTTCGCGTGCCCCTTCGGCGTTTTTCTGTTTGAGATGTTGAAGGATTTTTTTGTGCTGTTCCAGGGAGAGGCGAGCACGGGTCTGTGCGGTGTTTTTTGCGGGGGTTTTGAGGCTTTTTTTGATCCATTCCTGGAGATAGCCACGGGTGAGGCCCAGGAGGGTGCAGAGGATGGAGTTCTGTGTGGCCTGGGCAACGGCGAGATGAAATTGCAGGTCGTATTCCAGGAACTTATCCGGGAGGTTGAGGGCTTTTTTCATTCCCCGGACGGTGTTTTCGATGGTTCTAAGGTCTTCATCTGTGGCACGTTGCGCGGCCAGGTGTGCGGTTTGAGATTCGAGCATGAGGCGGGTTTCCAGCAGGTCCTGTACGCGTTTGGGATCCAGGAGAAGGCCCAGGCGGAGGGTTTTTTCCAGGTACCGACTGTTGGAGCAGACAAAGGTACCTTCGCCTACGCGGCCGTCCAGGATGCCCATCACAGAGAGGGAGCGCAGGGCTTCTCGGAGCGAGGTGCGACCCACGCCAAAGCGTTTGCAGAGTTCACGTTCGGCGGGCAGGCGGTCTCCGGGTTGGAGTGTGCCCCGGGAGACGAGGTCTACAATACGAGACACGATTTCATCGCTGAGCGATGTGCGTACAACGGGTTCCTGGCCGTCGAAGGCCGGAGTCGTTTTGGCGTCCATTGTGGGAGATCCGGGTTGGGGCACAGCAAACCGTGCCTGTGTGGATAGCGGAGGACGCGAAAAATCCCTTTACAACGCGCCAATTTTGCGTTACTCTTCATTTGGAAATTGGTCAGACCATCAGTCATTCTAAAATAGCCGACCTGCGGCGGGTATGTCAAGAAAATAGTGGGTGGTGGAGGCGCAGGCTGCTTTCAAAATAGGAATTTGAGTATGGGAGAGACGGTCAATATTGGCAGGCGGATTGAGTTGGTTCCAATGGATCTGCATTTTGAGAGTGTTACCCTTGCGCTGTACTGTCAGGAATGGGAAAGCACACCGGCGTATCGTGTGCATACGTACAGCCGAAAGGAAGGGATTCAGGAACGGATTGAATTTGTGGTTCGGGCCATGGAGACGCTGGGTGGGATGGAACAGGTGGGAGATGGGTTGCTGCGGTTCCCGTGTGGAGCAGGCCATGAGTTTGCCTGCCGACGGGTGTTTCTGGAGGCGTGCAAGCAGGATCCGGCAGAGGGGATTGAGGTACGGCCGCTGCATACGCTGGATAAGAAGTCTGGATTGACGATGGTGGCTTCTGGATTTGGAGATGGGCGATATCGGGTAACCGCCGAGGGTGAAGGAAAAGATCCGGCGCGGCGTGTGGGTGTGATTGTGAATGGGTTGATGAAGCTGGGCGAGATGCTGGAGGTGGAAGGCCGGGAGGAGGAGGTGGGGTTTGCCTGCGGGCAAACGCACGATGCGATGGTGGGGTTGCTTCTGGTTCGTGCGCCCAATGTGCGGGCTTTGGTGCGAGAACAGGAAGATGCGGCTTCCAGAGGGATGCTGGCAGCGCCGAGCCAGCAGCGGTAGGGTGAAGTTTTTTCGTCCGCCTGCAATTGAGCTGAGAACAATCGATATTTCTGGATGGTAAGATTCGAGCCGGTGTGTGCCGGCGGGAGACAGGCATGAGCAAGCAGATTGTGAAATCGATGACGGGCCGCGAGCGGGTGCTGGCAGCGTTGAAGCGGGAACCGGTGGACCGGACGCCCATTTGTAACCCGACCTCTGTGGCTACTGTGGAACTGATGGATCTGGTGGACGCGTCGTTTCCGGAGGCGAATCAGAATCCGGAACTGATGGCCCGGTTGGCGGCAACGAGTTATACGGAACTGGGGTTTGATACGATTATGCCTGTATTTTCGATCATCCAGGAGTCTTCTGCCCTGGGGTGTAAGATCCAGTGGGAACAGAAAGACAACTGGCCCACGGTGAAGATGCGCGAGCCGATCTGGGAAGACGCAGACGATATCCGGATTCCTTCAGATTTGCTGACGCACCGGGATACGAAGTGTGTGCTGGAGGCCATTAAGAAGCTTAAGAAAGAGTACGGGGATGAGGTCGCGGTGATTGGCAAGACGATGGGGCCGTGGTCGCTGGCGTACCACTGTTTTGGCGTGGAGCAGTTTCTTCTTTTGTCGCTGGACGATCCAGATAAGACGAAGCAAATTCTGGATAAGTTGAAGGAAGTAACCGTGGCATTTGGGGTGGCACAAATTGAGGCAGGTGCAGATGCGTTAACGCTTCCGGACCATGCAACCGGAGATCTGGTAAGTGGGGAGTATTACGAGCGCTATTTGCGGGATTTGCATATTGAGCTTGTGGAGCGGATCCCCATTCCGCTGATTTTGCACATTTGTGGGCGTACGGTGGACCGGATGGAATATATTGCGCAGACGGGAATGGCGGCCTTTCATTACGATTCCAAGAACAAACCCGGAGAGTCGATGGATGTTGTGAAACAGCGCATTTCTTTGATTGGGAATATCAACAATCCGGAGACGTTGTTTTCCAAAGGACCGGAGTCTGTGCGGCAGGAAGTGTACAGGAATCTGGAAGCCGGTGTGCAACTGGTGGGACCGGAGTGCGCCATTCCGTTGCAGACGTCGATTGAGAATTTGAAGGAAATCCCGAACGCGGTGAGGGATTGGCATAAGGAACATACGAATTAGAAGGTGTTTTCAGGTAGAGGCGGGATCGCAAAGATGGGACGCTCGTTGGTTGGGTGGATTAGAAAGGCGTCTCACGCAAAGGCGCAAAGACGCAAAGGGGAACCGGAAGATGTACAGGGTTTTGTTGTAGGGACGAACCTGGGGGGCCACACGTGGGAAGGGGTGTGCGGCGTATTGTTTTTAGGGGCGGACCTGCGTGTCCGCCCAGATTTTCGTAGGGGCAGGCCCCCGTGCCTGCCCGGCCTTTAGGATTGGTAGGGGCGAACCTTGTGT
>JAQCGA010000247.1 GCA_027619145.1 bacterium
AGGAATAAATTCATGAGCTTGGCAAATAACACGCCGCCTGCAGTGGCAATGCAAAAGGAGAGTGCGCCCAGGCCGAAGATGAGCATGGATTGGGGTGTAAGAAACGTTTGAGCCTGGGTGCTTGCGCCTACCGAGAAGCCCAGGAGAATCGTGACGATATCGATCATTGCAGTGCGGGCCGAGTTTGCAAGACGCTCTGTTACGCCGCTTTCTTTGAGGAGGTTGCCCAGGAAGAGCATGCCTATCAGGACCATTGCGCCGGGTGCGATGAGTGTGCAGATGAGAAAGGCGGCAATTGGGAAGATGATTTTTTCCCGCCGGGATACCTGGCGGGGGGGGGCCATTCGGATCAGCCGTTCTTTCTTTGTGGTAAGCAATTTCATAATGGGCGGCTGAATAACCGGTACCAGGGCCATATAGGAATAGGCGGCAATGGCAATGGCACCCAGGAGTTCAGGTGCGAGTTTGGCAGCGAGGAAGATGGCTGTGGGACCGTCTGCACCACCAATGATTCCGATGGCCGCAGCTTCGGAGGGCAGGAACCCCAGGTAGAGTGCGCCGATGAGCGTAAGAAAAATGCCAACCTGTGCCGCCGCACCCAGCAGAACGAGTTTGGGGTTGGAAAGCATGGTGGAAAAGTCGGTCATTGCGCCAATGCCGAGGAAGATGAGTGGCGGAAAAATACCCTGGCTAACGCCGAAGTAGAGGTAACTGAGAACGCTCCCCGAGTCGTAGACACTTAATGCCATTCCCGGAATCGAGGGAATGTTGCCTACGACTGCACCAAAGCCAATGGGTACAAGCAGCAGCGGTTCGTAGTCTTTGATAATGGCCAGGCTGATGAATACAATCCCAATGACAATCATCAAGAGATTGCCCCAGGTCATCAGTGCAAAGCCAGTCGTGTTAAGAAAATTTAAAAATATTTCCATTTCCCTCCCTCACACTTCTTTCACAGAATGACTGCCGGGGGTACACGGGCAGGGTTTACTGGCCGGACTTCCGGGTATGTAGAGCAAAGCCAATCGCTGCAAGGAGTTCGGTTTCATCGGAAGGTGCCCGAGGGGCAGGTGCGCCCGCCAGGTGGTGTTCTGGACCCTCTGGAAAGTAAACCGAGAGGCGATCCAGAATCCGGGGAAGTGCTGCAATAAATAGACTGATCAAAAGCAGAGCGGTAAAGACGATGAGCATGCCTGTGAAGGCAATGTCCAGGCCGTGGCCTTCTATGACATTTTGAAAACTGAATTCGAGTTGCCCCATCGTTGTGATATTGCCTCCTGTGCCCGGCTGAGCACTCTGGGTTCGTCACCTGAGAAGAGAGGTAAAATTCGAAACGCTTATAGTGCATGAAAATGAGGTAAAAGTCAAGCAAAACAAGAAGGTGTCTGGAGCGAGGCTAATAAAACAAAAGGTTTATGCAGATGCACATAAACCTTTTGTTTTATTCAATATGGCGTTTGTTTATGCGGCCTCTGGCGTATGCCGGGCCTTCATCCACTTTCCGTAGGCCTTCCAGTCCACCACACCTATCTCTTCGGCCGGGCGGAGGATGCCAGAGTCCAGGTATTGCTTCACTCTGTGGGTGATCAGTTCACAGGGAAGGTCCAGTTGTTTGGCCGCAGCAGTAGCACCCAGGCCGGTTTCGAGTAGTTTGAGTAACTGTCGGTCATCAATGGTGGCGAAACGTGCAGACATAGTACAAACCTCCTGCATGAGATGGGGGAGCCATCTTTAAGCCGGTGGGGTCTAAGGAGAGCTGGAGCCGTTGTGCAGGCTTCTGGGGGGAGATACGAGATACCGGCCGGGGGAGGCCGGTTATAGAATGAAAAAATATAAAGAGAACATCCTGGTTATGCCAAAGGTTTTTTTGTAAGGAGGCCAGGAGCCCACGCCTGTGGCAGAAAATCAGCGTTTCCAGAATTTCCATCGAGAAGGTTCGGCGGGTGGGTGCCAGTGGTTGTTGGGGACAACAGACAAGCGACTCAGTATCTGTTCCAGCGCACCTTTGAGAAGGACGGAGGCTTTTTCTTTGTCTTTGTCCAGCAGTTGGAGACTCAGTAGGACGGTTTGCTGGACATCCGAGGGGAAAACGTGTTGTACAATTGCTTCTTCACTGGCCAGAGCCTGTCCGGCGGTGCGCAACCGATAGGCTTCTACTGCGGCTCGTTGAAAAGGAGCCAGGTCTCTGGTTTCAATGGTTTGGCGGATGCTTTGTTGGAGTTCCTGTGTGATTTTTTCTGTCATTTCATTCTGGTCCATGCTGTTCTCCGTGGTGTTACCGGACTTTTTCTTGCATGACGGCCCGGATAATATCCATTGTGCTGACAATTCCGCAGATCCGGGTTTCATCTACAATCACGATCCGGTGAATCTGGTGGGTGTACATGGAGCCGGCCAGTTCGTGTAACGGGGTATTCGGCGTTGCACTGATCACTTCTGGAGACATAATGTCCTGGACGTGCATGTGGCGCACTTCGTCTACGTCAAACTCTTCCCAGGGAGACCAGTTCTCCAGGTCTGGCTGTTTCTGGTAGTCCGACTCCATGACGGGGCCTTCGCCAAAGGTTTCGTCGTTGAGAATGATATCCGTCATCGAGACTACCCCCACCAGTTTGTGTTCTGCGTCAACCACAGGTGCACCCGTGATGTCGTGTTGCTGCAGCGTCTCTACGAGTTCATCTACACGCATGTCCGCCCTTACGGAAACAAGCCGGGTCGTCATCACGTCTTTTGCACATACTCCCATTGCCATTTCTCCTGTGTGACGCAGAGGTTAACCGAAGAGGAGGCTCCGGGCCGTTCGTTCGAAAGCCTGGATGGCGTCCAGGCGGTCCAGAACCGCTTCGTCCAGGCTCCAGGGTGTGGGTGGCTGGCTGCCCGGCAGGCAGCGTACAGTATACTCAGATTCGTTTTGCTCAATGGAGAGGGTTACGTTTTTAAGGGGGAGCCGAATCTTCCATATTCGTTTTAGATAAAAGGTTTGAGGCTCGTTTGCATAGACGATGAGTTCCCCTTCCATAGAGAGTTGTGTGCTTTTGTCATCATTTTGCGGTGTTTCTCCTTCGGGGGCCAGAAAAGTAAGTGGTACATCGAAACGTTTGTTGACAAGCACTGGGGCGGTGGGGCGGCTCTGGCGGTCTTTGAACATGCGATCCAGTGCTTCTTTGCGTTCTTCCAGGTTTTCCTGGCGCGGAGCCAAAAAAACGTTGACCGTATCCGCCAGTTCTCGTTTTACATCTTGAAGGGCAGATTTGTCGTCGCGCCGGTTTTTGCGGGCCACCATACGTTGCAGGTCTTCGGCTTCAAGCGGTCCGGTGAGTTCTACGGTTACCCCCGGGTACACGGTTCCTCCTACAACCACAGAAAGTCCACCCTCGCTTTCGCCCGATTCTTCTTCATTTTCACGAGCGGCTTTCTGAAGGTCTTCCAGGGCCCGTTTGAGGTCAGCCAGTTCGCGTTCCAGGGCGCTCTTTTGTTTGGATGCCTGAAAAAACTGGACCAGGATGCGCCTTTCCACAGGGCCCCGTGGCGGGCGTTTTTCGCCTTTAAACAACGCGGCCCAGTAGTCGCTTTTTTTGCCCCGTTGTTCCATTGCCTGCATGTGGGTTTCCAACTGGACCGTATGTTGTTCCATTTTGTTTTTTAGAGTCTGGACTTCTACGGTGAAGCGTTTTTTCTTTTTTTCTTCAGGTGCTTCGCTGGCCAGGCGAATTCGGGTAGAACTGCCCTCGGCATTTCCCAGATCTCCCAGTACCTGGAGCCGCCTTCCAATGGTGACCGAACCGCCTACCAGATTGCCGTCTACAAGCACATCTTCTCCTGCTTCCAGGAGGCTCATGTGGCAGTGTGTACGCACCAGAATGGTGCCAGCAGAAATGTTGCGTCCGCGCACTTCCCGGGCTTCAAACAGGGAGCTGATCTCAATGCGGGAGTTTTCGATCTGCCGCAACAGTTTTTTCTGCAGTGCCTCATCTTCGCCTTCTGCTTCGGCGCTGAGGTATTCCATGGGGAGGCGTCCACCGGCCACCAGGCCGGTTACAATTAAGTTTCGGGCACGCATGGGCGTGTTTTCGTCCACGTTACCGGTCCGGGCATTTTTCCCTACAAATACGTCTTCGCTTGTAAATACACCAAAGCCTTTTCGCACCCCTCCAGTAACCCAAGAGTTGGTTGAGGCCACACCAGAGCGGGGCAGGTTGCCGGTGATAAAGTTGACTTCTTCCACCCGTACTTCCTGGACAACATGGACCCTGCCCTGCGGGTCTTCCCGGTACACACCAGCGATTGCGGCAATTAGTTTTTCTTCGGTTGCCGTTGTATTGGGGCCAGACACCGTTTGAATAGAGACATCTCGCGGCTCCTGGACGGGTTTGATCTGTTCGCCACGTACATCGCAGCCGTCCGTGCCTGCTGTGGGAGGATGGCGTACCACCAACTCATCGCCTGCTTTGACCTGATACACTTTTTTTTTGGCAGCGGCCTGGTCCGCCCGGCCCAGTTCTCGCAATGGAAGGCCGTTGGGGTTCTGTACGTATTCCAGCCACCCGTCTTCGCCGGGTTGAGGAGGCTGGCCTTCTGCAATTTTCCGGGTGGCCAGAGTACCTGTGCCTTCCAGCACTTTTGTACAAAAATCCTCCACGGTCGCAAGGATTTCATCGTCCAGGATGCCAGATGTGATATTCTGCACCGAGAGCGCTTCGCCGATTTTCTGCCGCATTCGATCGCGGAGAACATGTGCTTCTCCTGGATCCTGTAGCAACTCGGCAATCCGTTCCGGGTTGGTTGTTTTGATTGCAAGGCCAGCGGCCTGCCCGGATTGATATACCGCGGCTTTTACAAAACAGGGCAGATTCGGTCCCACGGCAATCAGGCGCGGAGAAGGTGTAGAGGACGCCATCGCAAACTCCTTTTCAGATTTCGGAAGCGTGTGCGATCTAGTAAAGAACACCCTGCATGTTTCGTGCCAGTAATCCGAAAAAATGAAAGGCCTGTTTGAGCTTCGACAATGGAGTGCCATTGAGAAACTGACGGATTTCACCTTATACCTGGTGGATTTCAACCAGCTATGGGGTGTTATGTGTGGAACAAGACGGGTTCTTGTTGCGGGTCTCCTGTGTTTCTATATGAAAAATATATCAATAACTACTAATAAAAGAAGAGGTTTAAAAATAGGGTTCGACGATTTACTCAGCCGACGGCACAGAATCTGCAATAGACGATACTTATTCAGGCTTGTCTGCACCGCTAACCCCCGGCTCTTTGTGGGCCGTTCGATAACGAGGTTGCCGCTATGAAACAGTCCTCTTTTGGTACAGATGCTGGAGATTCGTTGCGGTACTATATGAAGGAAGTATCCACGTCGCAACCGCTTTCCTCCAAAGAAGAGGGTGCGCTGGCCAGGCAAATCCGGTCTGGTAGCCGGGAAGCGCGAGACAAGCTGGTGCAGGCCAATTTAAAGTTTGTGGTACGGGTGGCCCGAGAATATCGAGGACGAGGTGTGTTTTTGCCAGACTTGATCAGTGCGGGTAATCTGGGGCTTGTTATGGCTGCCGAACGGTTTGACGAGGCCCGAGGCACCCGGTTTATCACCTATGCGGTATGGTGGATCCGGCAGGCCATCCTCCAAACACTTTCGGACCATTCTCGAACGGTGCGCCTTCCTTCAAACCGGGTGGAATTACTGCAAAAGGTATCCTGGTGTATGAAGCGCAGGCAACAAGAAAACCCGGATGTATTGCCTGTACGGGAAGTGGCCGAAGAATTGGAGCTTACGGAAGAACAGGTGCGGGATGCGCTGGCGAGCGGGCAGCCCACGGTATCGTTGAACAGTGGACTGAACAATGGAGAAGAGGGCAGTTTGATGGATACGGTGGTAGATGAAAAGCAGGCGTCTCCTGAGTCTCTGCTGTTTCAAGATTCGATGAAGCGGGATATTGCCTCGGTTCTGGAGAGCCTGGAAGAACGAGAAAAAGAAGTGATTCGCCTTTACTTTGGGCTGGACGAAGCGAAAAAGGAGATGACCCTGGAGGCGATTGGAAAGGATTTTGGGCTTACGCGGGAGCGGGTGCGACAGATTAAAGAACGGGCTTTGAATAAGATGCGCCATCCAATGCAGGGGCGAAAGCTGCTGGCGTATGCGGAGGGATTTTAGGAGCAATTCTATCTGTTGCAGGTTGGGTGTAAAAGATTCTGGCCCTGCACGGCAAAATGTTGTATGATTTCCCCGGTCCGAGGGATGTGCATTTTCTGGGTGAAAGGAACCGGGTGTGTCTGTTGGCAGGCGGATTTTTCAGTTTTTAGACGGGGCTGTGGTTGCCGCTCTGGTTATGGGTCCGGTTTCGCAGTACTGCGTTTCTCAAACGGGGGCCAGCTGGGCGTTTGGTCTGGGGGTGGTTTGGGGGGTATTCTTGGGGCTGTTTGTGGGCATGC
>JAQCGA010000248.1 GCA_027619145.1 bacterium
GGGGCCAAAACTGGAAGCTGCAATGAATCCTGCTGGCCCACCGAGATGGTGTCGGCCCACGACGAGGGAGTTTTTGGCAGAGCCCTGTGAAGGATTAACGGTCAGGTAGTTCCTTGGATAGCCTGGCTGAGTAGTTCCTGTGTTGCCTGCCGAGCGGACGAAGAGTTTGTCAGGTCTTCTTATAATCAAACTGTCCAACTGACGACTGTTGGAGTTATAGCGTCCAAGTTCATCAGCAGCTCCCGTCTCTTTCGTCACGAAGGAATTGCTGAAAATATCGGAGGGTCTTGTGTGTCGCAGGCCCTGGTTAATGCCACTCAGGGATTCGGGTCTGAAATCGAGACTTTTTATCCAGACACGGTGAACAAAGTCCATCTTTACCTGATGCTCCGTCAGCGCCCCAGAGTAGATTGTAGCTCCAGAAGCCAGCCCGACAAACCTCGGATGTCGGTTGCCGTTTCCGCCCACAATACCAGCGGTAAACGTCCCGTGGTATGACTCACGTTCTTCTGAACGAGGATCGGCTCGAAAGCCGTAGGGACCTGGTAGGATTTCGTGACGTCCTATCAAGTCGATGTGGGTCTCACCTTGATACTGGACATCGGATACCGTGACGATGGTGCCGGATCCGTCCAGGCCCAGATGGCCGGGCAGGGAAGACTTTATGAAGTTTGCCCGAGAACGGGAGTTCAAATCGTCAATCGGTCCACCTCGTTCGTCGGCCAGGCCTTCATACTGCCAGATCTCTCGAATCTGGGCGGTTGCAGAAGCGGCCGCGAGGAAAACGCAAACGAAGAGGGTGCGCTGAATGCGAGGAGACCAGAACTGATTGTTTGTCATATGGATTCCCTGGATATTCCTGTAGTGAGTTGTGGTGAGCAGTGGTTCACGCTGGTAGTACAGACTACCGCCGTCCGATTGCAGACTTGCATTGGCTATGATAGACTGAACTACATGCACTTGTATCAACTGTATCAACTTTTGAGCACGCCAATGTAACGTTTTTTGGTGCCTACATGGCACTTAACCAGGGAACTCCTGCACCAGGTCTGGGAAAGGAAAAGTGGCCCGGCGGATGTGTTGTCCGTCGGGCCGCTTTGTGTTTTATGCGTTATCGGGAAAGTGTGCTTTGTGGACTTCTTCGACCTGTTCGGGCGGAATAGGTTTGGAGAGGCCCACGTAGAAGGCGAGGTACCACATGACGAAGATGCCGAAGGCGAGCATAAGGAGCTGCCAGACCCAGAGGGACGGCAGACCAAAGGGTGCCCAGGTGGCGGGGTTGTCCGGGTTGGAGAAGAGGGAGTTGCCCACCACGGCGAAGGGGCCAAAGCCCACCAGGAACCAGACGGCGGTGAGCAGCCAGGCCCAGGGGACGTGTTTGCGCCGGTCTTCGGCAATGCCGGAGACGGCCTGGAGGAAGTGGTGACGTTTTTCTCTTTTGGTGCGTTCTTCTTCCGGATCTGGACATGTCAGCGAGACGATGATGGCAACGATCAGGTTGACGAGGATGCCCCAGCCTGCACTGTGAATGGTAAGTGGGAAACGGCCCCAGGGCATCTTGCCGGTTCCATTGGAGAGCCATTCGGGCAGGAAGAGATTGAAGAGTTGCGGGACAATTTCGATGGTGCGGTCTGTGAGGGTGACGGCAAGCAGGCCAGCCACCAGGCCCCAGACAACCCCTTTCCGGGTGAGGCGGGGGAAATAACAGATGCCCATCAGGGCGGGGTACATCTGGAATCCGTAGGCCACGGCGAGACCCCCCAGCATAACAATGGCGCCGGTGAAGCGAGCGGCCACAAAGAGTGCGGCCACGGTAACGACGACCACGAAGATGCGTCCGCACATCTTTTGAAGGCTGTCTGATGCGTCCGGGGAAATGTAATGGCGGTAGAGGTCTCGGGTGACCATGCCGCTGAATGTGGACATATACGCGGCACCGGTACTTTGCATTGCCGCCAGGGCGCATACGGCCAGAAGACCTACCAGCCAGGGGGCGCTGTCTGAGAGCAGGTTGATGAGTTGCGGAACCAGGTTCTTATCTGTGACATTGGAGAGGATTCCCCGGGCTTCCAGGATGCTCCCGCCCATACCCTGGAAAATGGTGAATGTGAAAAGAATCACGCCGATGATGACGGAAGATGCCGCTACCTGCTGCCAGCGGAACGGTCGGCTGGTTTTGTTTGCGAAGGTCCACATGGAAAAAGCAGGAGAGGACTGGATGCCCATGAGTGCGAACATGTAGGTCATGCACATCATGCCGGTCCATACGCCGCCAGTGGATTTTGCGCCTTCCGAGACGAGCTGGATGGATCCTGGTAACGCGACAAGGTGGGAGTGTCCGTCTGGTGTGAGATTCTTTCCGGAGGCCAGGTCTTTCTGGACGAAGTCCGCAATCCCAGAGGTAAAGCCGGACCATCCTCCTGCGTAGTAGATGGTGAGTATACCCAGGGCAACAATGCCGAAAGCCAGAAGGACGCACTGGGCGCAATCTACATAAGCAACCGAGCGCAGGCCACCGGATGCTACGTAGACCATAACGACGGCAGACAGGGCGAACATGCCCACTTCGATGCTGACCAGGCCGTTGGAAAGGGTGTGGAAGAGGTCGCCGGAGGCGCGTAACTGTACGCCCAGATAGGGAACGCTGAAGAGAAAGGCGACCAGGACGGTGAGCAGGCGCATGGCGTTGCCGCCGTAATAATCGGTATACATTTCACCGGGGGTAATGTACTGGAAGGCCCGGCCAAGTACCCACTGACGCCGGAGGAACAGGACGCCGGTTAGGGGAATGGTAAGGGCGTAGAAAGACGCGAAGGCGTAGGGCAGGCCATCTTTGAAGATGAGGCCGGGGTGGCCTACGAAGGTCCATCCGGAGAAGCTGGTGGCTGTGGCGGCCAGAACAAATACCCAGAGGCCAATTGAACGCCCGGCCACAAAATAATCTGCGGATGTTTTTGAACTGATGGCTCCTTTGATGCCCCAGAAGAGACAGTAGGCCCAGTAGAGGCCCACAAAGGCCAGAAGCCAGATGAGTTTTACTTCCACGGTACATCCCTCCCTGTATGTTCTGTATGGATGTAAGCTGCGCTTGAACTCTTCATCTTAAGGCCTAATGCAGGAATTGGCAAGCGTGAAGTGTGCCGGAGGAGGTTGGGGTAAGGAAGAAGGTATAGAAAGAGGCCCGACGAAAAAATCCATCGAGCCTCTTTTGATTTTTATAAAAAATGATTTACCAGGCGGTAAGCGCATCTTTGAACATGGCGGCCAGATCTTCCGGGCCTGCGGGGCGGGGCGAAAGTTTGGTGACGCGGTGCTGGGGCAGGGTGCCTGCTACCAGGGCTGGAATATCGGCTTCGGTAAAGCCGATGGCGGACAGGCCATTGGGCATTTCGAGTTGTTTCATTAAGATTACAATGCGGTCTGCGAGGAGAGGGCCAGCTTCGGTTTCCGGGTTCTTTACATCGGCAATTTCTGCGCCCAAAAGTTGCGCGGCTTTCAGGTGGCGGTCTGGACATGCAGGGCCGGTGAAGCGGAAGACCGGGGGCGCGTTGAGGAAAACCGACATGCCGTGCGGGACGATGGGGTGGTCTGTGACCATGCCTTCGGGTATGAAATTGCGGACCATTCCAGAAACGGGATAGGACATGCCGTGCGGCAAGTGTACGCCGGCGTTTCCAAAGCCCATACCGGCCATGCTGGAAGCCAGGATCATGTGGCTACGGGCCTCGTCGTCTTCGGGATCGGCAACGGCGCGTACAATGTATTTTGCTACAAGTTCAATGGCTTTGAGGGACCAGATGTCACTGATGGGGTTGGTGCCCTGGTAGGCCGGACGCAGGATGGGGCGTTCGGGAAGAGGCCGACTGTTGAATGGAATGGCCGTGTAGGATTCCAGGGCGTGACAGAGTACGTCCAGACCAGTGGCCGCCGCAATGATTGAAGGCATGGTGCGGGTATTTTCGGGATCGACGATGCCCAGGGTGGGTTTGAGTCGACGGTGGGCGATGCCGGTTTTGATGTGTTGCTGGGTGAGGTCGAAAATGGCCACGCCTGTGGTTTCGCTGCCGGTGCCAGCGGTAGTGGGAATGGCGATGAGCGGTTTCAGGGGTCCGGGTACAGGTTTGCCCTGGCCAATGGGTGCATTTACGTAAGCGAGGAAATCGTCCGGATAGGTGGAATAGAGGTTGGCTGCTTTGGCCGTATCGATGCAGGAACCACCGCCAACGGCGACGAAGGCATCGAACTTTCCTTCATTGGCTACATCAATTGCTTCTTTGAAGGAGACATCTGTGGGTTCTACGCGGACCCGGTCGAAGAGTTCAAAGTCCACATTTTCTTTGCGGAGAGATTCTACGACGGTCTGTACTGGGAGCAAATGTTTCAGGTTGGGGTCTGTAACAACCATTACGCGACGGACGCCCAGGTCGGCCAGGTCCATTCCCACTTCTTTTGTGCTACCGGGACCGAAGCGTAAGTTTGAGGTTCCCATTTCAAAGGCATTGTCAGTTTGCATCTGTGTTCTCCATCGTTTTACGGAAGTGAAGTTGCCAGCGGCTGGGTTATCCACCCAGAAGCGGCTGGAGGGTAGATAGAATTTGTTCTCCTCCGGTATAGCCGAAAAAGAGCAGCGTGAGGATGAGGATGAGGTTCACCCACCAGGTATTCCGAAATTCTTTGCCAACCCAGGCAACGCGGTTGTTGAGGATGAGCAGGGTGAAGGCAAGCAGGGGCATGAACAGGGCACCCAGGATCGCGTAGGTGAGTTGTACCTGTTTTACGGAGTACCATAAAAGAATCAGGGGTACTACCGCAATGCCGACCAGATAGGCGCGGTAGGCACCGGTTTTTGTAAGATCTATTTTTTTTAGAGATTTGGGTGGGTTGCCCCTGCGCAGGCTTAAGAAGTCTGCAAAAAGATACGGAATGCCCTGCCAGACGCCCAAAAGGCTGGAAAAGACGGCTCCCCAGAAGCCCAGTAGAAAGGCCCACCGTCCTGCTGGTCCCAGGGCCAGTTCGAGCTGACCAGCCAGCAGGAGGGCTACGGATGCGCCTCGACCGGCCAGGGCCACGCGAGAGCCAATGATGACCATGGCAATGCCGAACAGAGCGGTAAGGGTGTAGCCCACGGTAAGGTCGATGCGGCAGATGCGCATGCCTTCGCGGCTTTCTCTTCCGGCTTCGCGAATCCAGTACCCGTAACACATCAGGGTAACGGTGCCGCCTACGCCGCCCAGAATGCCCAGGGTCCAGGCCAGGCCTCCGGGGGGAATGGAAGGAATGAACAGGCCTTTGGCCAGCATACCCCATTCCGGGCCCAGGAGGAGCGCCGTGAGCAGAACGGTGACGAACATGATGCTGATGCAGACAGCCATGAGGATTTCGAAGACGCGGAATCCGCCCATCCAGACCAGCGCCAGCCCGACCAGGGAGTGAAGGACGCCCCAGATTATTTTAGAGGTTGTTGGATCGCCCAGGGGAAACAGGCCGGCACCGGCTATGCCACAGGCGGTAATCAGCGCACCCCCTACGGAGAAACTCCAGAGAATCAAATATGCGAGGAAGACCCATTGGATCCAGTTTCCAAGATGGGATATCCAGCCTTCGAGCAAGGTGGTACCGGTGGCCATTTGCCAGCGTGCAACGCCTTCGTTGAGTGTCCATTTGAGGAGGGCACCAGCCAGGGCCGCCCAGAGAAGCGCCAGGCCAATTTCGGAGCCGGCCAGGCTGGCTGTGAGCAAGTCTCCGGCACCTACGCCGGTAGCGGCCACCAGAATGCCTGGCAGGAGAAGGGAAAAGCGAAATCGCATACAGGATCCTCAAGGCGAAAAGAGCGGTAGAAACCAGATGGAACTCTTGCCGGGCCAATGCCGACCGTTCCTTTTAATACGGAAGGCCCGTCGGTTCGTCAAGAGAATTCTGTGCCTGTAGACCGGGCCTAATGCTTTGTGTTTACCGGAAATGGCGCTTGACAAGGTTGGAACGGATCTCTATACTTTTCATTGAAATAGATCAGAACAGAATCCCCAATTCCTGGTTCAGTCGATGGAACGGAGAATGCGCACTTGGGACGCAGAGGAATGCACTTGTGGATTTACCTGATGGCCCTGGCGGTTTTTCCTGGCTGTGCGGAATGGACGGCGTACCGGTATTTTGACGATGCGGTTGTTTACGAACGGGCCCGGCAGACCGAAGCCGCACTGGAGGCTTTTCAGGAGGCGGTAGCGGCGAGTCCGGAAGATGCGTATTTGCACCGTCATTTGGGGATGGCCTTTTTGAGGCGGGAGCGGTACGAAGAGGCGCAGGCCGAGTTAGAACGCGCTTTAGAAATAGAGCCGGATTATGTGGAGGCATACCGGGATCTGGCAATGGTTTTTGAAGTACAGAAGCTGCCCGGAGCGGCTGCAGGTTGGCTGGAGCGGGCGGTGCG
>JAQCGA010000249.1 GCA_027619145.1 bacterium
ACACCTTTGTCTTCGCGACAAAGGTGCGCCAAAACGCGCTCGCTCAAACGCCGCGAGGGGCTTTCAATTCGGTCTGGTGGAAGGCCGTTACGTGTGGCGCTTCAGTGTTTCAGAGGCGTACACAAGGGCTGTTGCGGCCCTATCCGAAGACGATGAGGTTCTTCGGAGCGGTGGCAGCCAGGGTGCAAGATGGAAAGTCTAAAACCGTTTAGACCTCTACGGTTCCGGCGGAGAGATTGAATCGGATGTTCCTTTTGGTTTTATTGTGGCCGACGGTGACTGTGAAGGGTGCATCGACCGTGGGTTCGCTGTCCAGAGACCACTGTACTTTGGGTAGCGGGTGGCGTCCGAAGTGGAGGCCGGTTACGAAGACGAGATCTTTTGATCGGTGCAGGTTGGCGGTGTACACGTAGTTGTTGGTTCGGTCTGTCCGTCCGCGTTCGGTGTGATAGGTGATGAGGCGCTCTTCTTTGCCGAGGATGATGTTTTCTTCGACTGAGGGGTAGATGGATTGGCCGTGGAGCCGGGCAGAGCCGCTGGCGAAGGTGAAGCTGTCGGGTTCTACGCTGGCGCGGTCCAGATAGTGGAAGAGGCATCGGGTGCGGATGCGTTCTCGGGCACGGATGTCATCTACGAGCAGGACGATGTCTGGACGGAGGAAGACGACGTAGCGCCGGACGCGGTGGGCCAGGGCGCGGTGTACGGCTGTGGAGTCTACGATGACGAGTTCGTTGTTGGCATCCAGTTCGACATGTTTCAGGCGGGTACGGGTTGACGCGCTAAAGGGCGGGTACCGGCCTTCGAGCAGAACCAGGTTGTGGCCGATGATGCCATTGCCATCGTAGTCCCAGCGTCTGCCGCCTTTGTCGAAAAATCCGCTGGCTTTGCCACTGGGGGTCTGGGCATACGGCCAACTGTCGAGTTCGGCCAGGAGTTCCCGCCCGGCGGCAAAGATGACGAGGGAGCCAGGGTCCACGTGTTCGTGGTTTACCTCGGGACCGACGATGCCTGCTTTGACGCCCACAAAGGTATCGTTTTTCTTGAAGCCGGTGCGCATGACGGCCAGGCCGTTGTCTGGGAAGATACGGGTGAGGGGGAATCGGGTTCCAGCGGTGGGAGCTTGTTTTTTGAGGTTGAGGTCCAGGTGAAACAGTTGTTGGAGTGAAACCACGCCGCTTTGCAGGGCTGCGGCCTGGTAGGCACTATTTTGGTACTCGCGTGCGAGGATGGAGAGGGTAATTGAACTGCCGGCGATTTTTCCGCCGTCGGACCAGTTCCAGACGCGGCGAGGCGAGGGTGTCATGTAGATGCGGAAGTCGCCGGTGTTTTTGAGGTAACGGTGCTGGAAGAGGTTGACCTTTCCTCTGGTGAGAAGTTTCAGGCTTGCGGCGAATTCAGCGCAGTGACCAATGCCGTATTCCCAGTAGCCCGGCCCTTCCTGCCAGCCGCCAGCGCGGTCTCCTTCTTCCAAGACGACGAGGATGCCCTCCAGGCCGTATTCGACGAGTTCTTTCCAGTTGTCGAATACATCTGAGAATGCCATGCCGCCAATGGCGAAGCTGCCGGCCATCACACTGCGCCAGTTGTGTGTGCATTCGGTCCACCAGTATTTGCGGGTTTGCATGGCTTCGAGTGCGGGCTGGAGGCAGCGGATGATGGCGATGCGTTCGAGGCGATGAGCCGTTTTTTCGTCCAGTGCGTCGGCAAAGCAGGACCGCATGGCGGAGAGGGCTCGGGTGACGCTTGCGGTTTGCAGGTCGATATCTACGCGGCCGATGAGGGTGATGTAACAGAAGTGCGGGCGTTCGAAGGTGTCCAGGATGTCGAGGGCATCGATGGCCCATTTGAGGGCTTTGCGGTTGCCGGTGAAGTAGTAGTAGAGTGATGCACTGTTCATTTTTCCAAGAGCATGGGCACGGAGGGTGTCGAGGTCGAGGTTGGGGTCCACTTTGGCGCGGGCTTGTTTGGCGGTTTGGACGATGAGATCGGGGTATTCTTTCGCTTTCTGTTCGGCCTCGCCGGGTTCCAGTGCATCTCGGTAGAAGTTTTCTGGATCGGGTTGCCAGCGATCCAGGTTCGTGAAGAATTTCTGGATGTTTTTGCGGAACAGGGTACGGTCGGCGGGCATTGGAAGGCTCCTTATTACAGGCAAGAGGTACAATCGTTTTTCATTTCTTGACGTAATGAATGGAGATATTTTGCCCGAATGTCAAGGAGAGGATTTGGAGACTGGCGTGATACGGGAACACTTTTTCACCCATTATTCAAGAATTTCTATTTTTTCAACGCTGTAGTTAAAGTTTTGCCACGTTTCGATGGTTTTCTTGAGGTCTTCCGCTTCCAGCACAACGTCTTTTTTCCCTTCAACGAGAAATTCCGCTTTTTGAAGATCGAGCGTTACTTGTTTGACACCTGACCGGTGTTTCAGGGCTTCTGTTAGCCCTGTTTCACAGGCTGTTCAGAAGAAGCTGCCAATTGTCAGACGGACTATCATTCGGTACCTCATAAAAAATATGGGAAAGTCAGGAAGATCAGAGCGAGTAGTGTGGTGAGCCAGAGGGTCAAAGTATCCTGCTTACATAAAATATAAGCCTGTACCTGGGTACGGAGTCAAGGGACGATTAAAAATATTTCATTGGAGGTATGGTTGTGAGCCACTTTCAGGTCGTGGGTTGCAGATCTGAAGGGGCGTGGGTGGAACGATATCATTTATACGGCCTGCGATACGGCCTGCTGAGTAATCCGTGCGCGTTTTATAAAGGAGATTCACGTTGACTGAGGACGAGAAGTATTTGTTCGATTTGAACGGTTATCTGGTGATTGAGAATGTGTTGTCTGAAGAAGAGGTGGCGGTTGCGAATGAGGCGATTGACCGGCATCTGGACCAGGGGAAGGTGCGGGACCGGGAGCAGAGTCTGGACGGTGGGTCACCGGCATTGCGGGGAGAAAAGGGACGTGGGGAGTTGATGGGGATGATGGAGTGGGAGAAACCTTGGTGTGATCCGTTCCGGGAACTGCTGGCGCATCCGACGCTGGTTCCGTATTTGAATGAGATCCTGGGGAAGGGGTTTCGGGTGGACCATCAGATGTTTTTTTTGTGGATGGAGAAAGGCGCGGAGGGGTTTATTTTCCACGGGTCGTCCGGGCCGGGGTTTGATCCGAATCAATATTATATCTATCGCAATGGGAAGATGCACAATGGGTTGACGGTGGTGACGTTTCAGTTGACGGATGTGAACCCGGGTGACGGAGGGCTGATTGTGATTCCGGGAAGTCACAAGAGCAATATTGCGTGCCCACAGGCGATGCGGCGGTATGAGAAGTACCAGGAGCATGTGCGCCAGGTGGTGTGCAAGGCGGGAGATGTGGTAATTTTTACGGAGGCGGTTACACACGGGACGCTTCCGTGGACGGCGGAACATCCGAGACGGTCGTTGTTGACGCGGTACACGGCGGGGAATATGGCGTACGTGCCAGCGAAGCCAGCGCCGGAGTGGGCGGACGAACGGGTTCGGGTGGTGATGGAACCGCCCTATCATACGCGGTTAAAACGTCCTGTGTTGGAGGAGTAAATGCGGTCTGTCTTCTATTGGGGAGCAACAGGGATTTCGATGACGAAGTCGAACCCGTACGGGGCGCTGCTTGCACAGGCGATGGAGAAGCTTGGGGTGGAGCTGGTGTCCGGGTATGCGGAGGATTTGAATGAGGCGTGGTTGGAGGAGAACCGGGGTCGGGTGGATGTGTTGCATTTGCACTGGCCGCATTATCTGTATACGAAGCCGGACCTGAATGATACGATTGCCCGATGTACGGAGTTGATCGGGCATTTGAGTCGGGCGCGGATGCTGGGATACAAGGTGGTGTGGACGGTGCACAATTTGTATCCGCATGAGAGTGTGAACCGAGATCTGGACCGGCTGGCGCGGCTGGCGCTGGTAAGTCTGGCTTCGTCGCTGATTGTGCATTGTGATTATGCACGGCGTTGTGTACGGGAGCAGTTTTATCGGGAAGAAGGCGTGTTTACGGTTCCGCACGGGCATTTTATGGATGCGTATCCGAATACGGTGTCGCGGGCAGATGCGCGGGGGCGGTTGGGACTTTCAGAGGCACAATTTGTGTACCTGTTCTTTGGGAACATTCGACCCTATAAGGGTGTGGAGAGGTTGATTGATACGTTTTGTGATTTGCCGGGAGAAGATCTGGCGCTGGTGATGGCGGTGAAGGATACCAGTCCTTATAGTATTGAGTTAATTGGAAGAGCCCGAGCAGCGGATCCGCGCATTCGGGTGTTTACGGAACAGTTTTTTCCGGTGGAAGATTTTCAGGTATATTTAAATGCGGCGGATGTGGTGGTGCTGCCGTTTGTGGATATTCTGACGTCGGGTTCGGCGGTTACGGCGATGTCATTTGGTCGGCCGGTGATTGTGCCAGAGATCGGGTGTTTGCCGGAACTGGTGGATGAGACGTTGGGGATTTTGTACGATGCAAAAGCGCCGGGTGCACTGGCAGAAGCGATGGTGGAAATGCGGTCGAGAGATTTGGAGGCCTGTTCCAGGGCGGCTTACGAGCGGGCGGTCTCGCTGGATTGGAGCAAGATTGCACATTTGACGCTGGAGGCGTATCAATGCCTGTAGATATTTTGATTTCTGAATCTGAATGGACGGCCCTGAGGACACGGGTGAAGCAGCCTGTTTTTCGAGATGCGGTGCGGCGGTTGAATGAGGAAGTAGATGATTTTCTGGCGCGTCCGGTGGCGGTGCCGGAAGGCCCAGCGGGGTATTATCATGACTATTTCTGTCCGGAGCACGGAGGACAGTTTGTGTTTGATCCAGAACGACCCGATACACATCGGTGCCCGGTAGATGATGCGCTGTTTACGGGGGAGCAGTACGATACGGCGTGGCGCTGGTTTGCGAACAACCGGTTGTCTGAGGCGGCGTTTCGATTGGCTTTGCGCGGCAGGCTGGAGGAGAAGATTGCGTACCTGGACAAGGTGAAGGAGATTTTGCTGGGATATGCGGAGCAGTACGCGGTGTATGCAACAGTGAAGCGGGACCATCGATCTCCGGGGGTGGTGACGTACACGACGCTGGATGAGGCGGTGTGGCTGTTGCCGCTGACGTGGGCGTTTGATATGGTACGCGGCTGGATATCGAAAGAAGAACAGGAGCAGGTTGCGGAACGGTTGTTTGTGCCGGTGACGGAGTATCTGGTGGAGAACCATGCGGGGATGATCCATAATTTTTCCTGCTGGCACAATGCAGCGGTGGGTACGGTGGGTGTGGTGCTGGGTAGACAGGATCTGGTGGAGTTTGCAGTACGAGGTACATTTGGATTTGATGCGCAAGTGAAAGAAGGGTTGTGTTCAGACGGGTTGTGGTTTGAGGGGTCTACGAGTTACCATTTTTATACGCTTGCGGCATTGCTGTTCCTGGTGAAGGCGACCCGGCATGTTCCCGGACTGGACCTGCGGGACCGACCGGAACTGCGGGCGATGTTGCGTGCGCCTGTAGAGTGCGCATTTCCAGATGGGTCCATGCCGGCGATGAATGATTGCTGGTATTTTACGAGTTTGATGGGCGATTGCTGCCACGGGGTTCCGCCGGCACCTGCATTTTACGAGGTGGGGTACACGTGGTACGGCGACCGGATGTTCGGGCAGGTATTGGATCGCGCGTATAAAAAAGGAGCGCGTGATAGTCTGGATGCGTTGCTGTTTGGTGTGGAGGTGGTTCCGCAGGGGAAGATGGAGGCGCAGCCGAGTGTGGATCTGGGTGGATCTGGATATGCGATTTTGCGTTCGGAGGCGAAAGAGGAACTGGCGCAGCGGTACTTGCTGCTGAAGTATGGACCACACGGTGGTGGGCACGGGCATCCGGATAAATTGAGTCTGGCGGTATATGCTTGTGGGCGGCGGATGTCTGCGGATTTGGGTACGCCCGGGTACGGGATTGAGCTGAACAAGAGCTGGTACCGGCAGACGGTAAGTCACAGTACTGTGGTGGTCAAGGGCCGGTCCCAGCCCGAGGGAGAGGGGCGGCTGAATGCGTTTCGAGGAGAAGGGCCGTTTCAGGTGGCGGATGCGTCGGTAACGTGGGAGGAAGCGTCGTACGAGGGTGTGTGTTTGCGGCGGGTGGTGCTGGCGCGGCCGGCATATTTTATGGATGTGTTTCTGGTAGAGATGCCGCAGGAGGGGCAGGTGGATTGGGTGTACCGGAATGCGGGGATGTGTCGTGCTTCGGTTGGACAGGAGGATGTGGGCAGGCTGGAAGGTGAAGGATACGAGCATATTGAGCATGCACGGCGCGGCATCGGAGATGAAGATTTTCAGGTACGGTGGGATGTGGGTGATGCGGAGGTGGTGGTGTTTGGGGCGGGTTGTGTGGGTGAGGAGGTGATGACGGGGGACGGACCGGGG
>JAQCGA010000250.1 GCA_027619145.1 bacterium
CACCTACTTTGCACCGAATGTCCAGAATCGAATCAACCTCATCGTTGTGTACCTACTGGCAACCGGATTTCTCCATCTTTCCACAAGTCAGGCATTTTACAGCCCCCGGGTATATGATACAGTAAAAAACTTTCGGCCGGTCTTTCAAGGCACAATTTCGCCGAAATTGCCCTGTTTTCGCCTCCACGTTAGATGTACATTAGATAAAACGCAAAAACGGGCAGTTTGGTCGAGAAGTAAATTTCTCGTAAACCAAACTGCCCGTTTCATTTAACGTGGTCGGGGAGGCGGGATTCGAACCCACGGCCCCTGCTCCCAAAGAGTGCTTCGACCTCCCCTTCCAAGTCATTGAAACAGCGCAACTTGCAATTTTCACTTTGACTTAGAAGGGCCTTGCCTGTCCGAGTTAATCCGGGTTATACGGATGTTTTTGGGGTCTTTGGTCAGAATATGGTCAGGGAACACGATAGCCCGTAAATAATATTTGCGTGGAATGTTTGCATTGAGAAAAATCCAGCCACAAGCAATCGAACGTTCCTCAATCTGATTCCCCTGGATCCGTATCCCAATTTGCGGTATAAACACCGTCCGAACCCGGCTCTTCTTCAAGTCGGTAGGAATGACACTCCCACTGTGGATTCAATACAGGGATCGCTGGAACCCACTGTGGATACGTCAGGATCATTCCATTTCCCGGTCCCCGCTGAAGCCTTATCGTGATCGGCTTTTCCTCTTTGGGCATATCAATCCTTTCCAGGTTCTGAAGCATACTCCAGTAACTCCCCCGGCTGGCACTCCAACACCCTACAGATCAGGCCCACATTGTGCAGGCGGCCATCTCCCTTCCCGATAGCGGAGATCGCCCTGCACAGGGCCTGCTGCGCTGCCTGCACACGGTCGTTGTGCTCGGTGTCGGCGTCGTAAGCCACAACAACGGACTCGGCTTTCAGCTTATCCACCACACCCAGGACGTTTGCAGCCTCCCAGGTTGTCACGCCCGGGACTGCAACGACGGTTTCATAGAGTATGTTGGACGCGACATCTGCCTTTATCGGGCCTTCGGTGATCCATACCCGTCCCCCTTTTCGAGTGCGCGGTCGTGAAACATGCGCCGGAAGGCCGGTAACACCGCCGGGGCCGGTACCTCCAGACCTGCTTTTGCTGGAGAACCAGACATACTTGCCTCCACCATCCCAGCGTTTATCGGGGCGAATTTGCAGTCCCACAACCCGATCCTCCACATCCAGAAAGAGGATCAAGATTCCTGGCGCGCCCGCAAATGTGATATAAGCACTGCCAGGCCCACGATCCGATACGTAAAACCCCGGCACACTCAACACCGTCTCCACTCCGAACCTTTCCACGAGCGCTCGCGCAATGGCAGAGCGACCTCGGGGTGGCAACGTTTTATACCCCCGCCTGTGAATTTGCCTACCAGACAACCCCCGCTCAGGTCCTGTCAAATGCGCCCGATGCTCCGGCCGCAGATCCAGCGCCCTCAGGAACCCCCGATATACACGGTCCAGCCTGTCGGCGTCAGCCTTCGGCTTTTCGGGCGCCTTCACTGGTGGCGTCCAGTCGGGCGGTGGCTCCTTCAGCCTGTGCAGCCAGCCTGCGCCGTTGCTGGCGGCCTTGAAGGCGCCTGCCGAGTCTCGGCGGCAAAGCACCACCGCACCTCAGGAGAGACTGCGCATCGAGAGTCTCCGCAGATAGGGCAGGGTGCGTGGGATGTGGTAGTGGTCCATGACAAGGGGAAGATCTCTCCAAGTTACGCATCAACCTTCACGGTGTGTTCGCGCACGAATCTCTCCACTTGATCGCGAAGAAAACGAACCTGGCCACCCGGCAGCTTTATGTAAGGAATTTGTCTGCGCGAGCACCAATTGCGCACGGTCTTCGGAGTCACATCCAGGTATTCTGCAATTTCAAAGCAGGTCATCGGTTTCTCTTCCGGCATTCGGGGTCTCCTTTTTGTTGTTGACTTTTTGAGGCAAATTTATGTTCGTGTCTTCGTCACAGAGGCACGCCCCATTCGTAATAGGGGCGGCTGTGTTCCTTCAAGAGACGCGGGGAATTGGCGGCCAACCATATCGCCCTGCGTCTCTTTTTTTATGAGTTAACAGAAACCTCCCCAAGCGTCATCCCAGTATTGTGTCGCATTATTGTGGTCCTCCATCGGTTGAGGGTTCGATGTTCACTGGTAAGAAATTTATCAAAACGGGAAGGCCTTTTACAACGAAAATAAGTTATTTCAGGGGTGGACCTTCGGTACACAACCATTCCTGCTTATGGTAGCCTGTGGTTCGGTCTTGTCCCACCGCACGTCCAGGCGAAAGAACATATCATAGGGTTCCGCTTGTATGGTGGGTGACATCCAAGAATTCAGCAAGCTCAGGGAAAGTCATTGGCTTGCCGTCCGACATTCATCTTCTCCTATGCGGTATAGAGGCCAGCTTGTGTGCGGCCTGCGAACGAGTTGCGGCATAGTGGTTTCTCCTCCACTTTTGTGTTGTAAATTTCGGACTGTGTCCGTGAATTGTGTTTGGGAGGGTGATATCGGCTTTAACCGATATCGTTCATCCATCTGCCCGGGCAGATCGGCTTAAGACAACAAAAAAGGCGCGCAAGTTTAAGAGATCAACTCGTCTCTCAACTTACACGCCTATCAATTTCAAAATTCGTGTATGTGACGGCGACAGCTGAGAGAAGGGCATAGGCCCTGTTATTCATTCCTATGAAATGAATCCCTCGGCACAGTCGCCGGCATGAGTGCAAGGTAGATACTTGCATCCCACGTCTACCAAATATAAAAAAAAGCGCCCGGCAAAGTCAAGGTTTTTTGCGGCAACTTATGTTTCTCCCTTCACCCTATGTTCATTCTCCAAGATTCTCCATATATTCTCCATCGACTTTGACAACAGAGAGGGGCGTCCTGAGTACTAAACGGACGCCCTGAGAACTGCTTTCCGGTGTATCCTGTTGTGCCTCAAACACCTGCCTCATAACATCCTGTAAAAACGGGAGCTTACAAAAAGTCTCGTGGAGACTCATAATCCGTTGGTCGTAGGTTCGAGTCCTACTGGGCCCACCATATACTTTTGATCGAAAAAAAGGAAAAGGCACTCAACTGAGTGCCTTTTCCTTTTGAGTAGCGGCTTTGTCTATTTCCCTGGCATCTTTTTCACCTTCGATAGATGCTGCCTCTGTACCCGATCTGGACCACCAAAGGTGTCGATATACGCGCCTTCACCTTGAATGTGAAGAAGCCACGCGCTATGGCTCTGGAACCTGTAAGTCTCGACATATCTTCTTCGCCAAGAAATCGTTGATCTCCCTGTGCCTGGGAATCGAAGAAGCACTCCGCACGGCACGATTGACATATACGGTGTGATTACCGCCTTCGCGCAGGAACTGACAGCCGTGCCGCTCCAGGTGCCGCAGCAAATCTCGTCGCTTCATGCTGTGATGTGCAGCGGCTCTCGGATAACCTCCTGGCCTTGCACCGCCTCGCGGGAAAGCGTCCGGTTTGCTTCCAGAACAAGCTCGACAGCCTCCCGGAGATTCTTTCTGGCCTCATTGAGTGTCTTGCCCTGAGTATTGGCCCCGGGTAATTCTTCGGCAAAACCAATATACCCTTCCGGGACCTTCTGGTAAACAGCAGTAAACCCCAGATGAGACTCACGGTGCGTTTCGCTGGTAGATATGTTAGAAGGCACGTTCGGACTCCTTGTTTGTCAAACAACTGTACGTATATTCTACGCCCTGGCCTGGATTTCTTTTCTAGTCTTTTGGCGCTTGGGGTTTGGCTACCAATGCTCGAACTTTTTCGTAGTCCTAATCACAGGGTAGAAACGCTTTGACCATTCTTATTTGAGAGAATACTACTTTTTTCGTTCTGCGTCAAGGTGGTCGGCCAGATTACGAAAGACAACGTAGTCCCTTGCCGAATGTCTCTTGTCACCCACCCAATACAAAAAACGCAATCCCAGCCAGCAACGCCGCCACCGGAAGCGTAATCCCCCAGGCCAGCACAATCCCTCCAATCGTCCGCCACCGGGCCTCCCCTGTCACCAGCCCCAACCCAAATAGAGAACCGCAAGAAACGTGTGTTGTGGATACCGGTACGCCTACCCGAGACGCACCCAGGACCATCATTGCCGTTACCAGATTTGCCGTAAACCCTTGCCCGGAATTCATCTCCGTAATTCCGTAGCTCATCGTTTCGGCCACCCGCCGGGCATTCAACAACCCGCCCAGGGCCATAACCAGCCCCACCATCAGCGCCCCCCATTCTACATCCATCAACTGTGCCCCGGCCAGGAGCCCTACAATTTTTGGGGTATCGTTCAACCCCCTGGCAAAACCCACCGCTCCGGCGGAAAAAAAGTGCAGCCCGTCCAATACCTGTTGTGCTGCCAGGCCAAACATTTTCCCCTCATACCGATCCACACACGTCCCCAGGGTACCAATCTGAACTGGAAGTGCCGGATTTTGCAAGGTCAAAGCCTGGAGTGGCACTGGTTCCTGGTCCGTGTCCAGACAGATACACGTCTCCTTCTCTATGTTTAAACGCGCCCTCAAAAACCTGAACATTGGATAAAGCGCGGACGTAACCCCAATTGCCAGAACCGGACTCACCAGAAGTGGAAGTAGAAACGCACTTTCCAGCAGTTCCACACGAACATCCGTCCACACTGCCATCAACCCTGCCCCTACCAGCGCTCCGGTAAGACCGTGTGTTGTTGAAATCGGAATCCCCACCAGCGTTGCCAACAACACCGTAGTTGCAGCACCAAGACCCACCGCAGCCAGAAAAGGCCCGGCCAGTACTGCATCTGGAACCAGCCCTTTCCCTGAAAAAGTTCTCACCAGTTCCCCAGAAAGAAAAACAGCAGTAAGAGACCCTGCCAGTGTTGTACCCGTAGCCCAAACCAGAGCCTGACGATAAGACAGCGTCCGGCTACCCAGGAGCGTAGCGACCCCTTTGAAATTGTCGTTGGCGCCATTGGTGTAGGCCAGAAAAATGGCCGAAAAGAGAAGAACAAACTCCACTCGATTTCCTCCAGTCTTCTCGCGACAGGTGAGGGGTGCACCAGACATCACCCATTCATGTCATTTCACCCGGAAGATTTCACGATCTCATCAGAACAGCGCGTTCCTCGTGGCACCCTTTCGCCGGTATTCAACCACTTTTTCAACGCAACACAACCGGAGCAAACCCTGTACCGAAGGCTTCATATATCCGCACAGTACGCCCCTTCATCGCCCTGTACATAAATCCGGGGCATACCTGAAAACAGATATCCCCCGGATCGGCTCTTGCCCTGACCTGCGCGCTCAGATTTCTCCAACCAGTTTCTGGGCATTTGCGCATGTAATCTTCTGAAACGTCTCCTGGGGCAGATCAAGAGTCAACAGGAAATCTATCAACTGCGTATGAAAATGATCGCGGCCCCACAACAACTTCTCCTGAAATTCGACCAGGAAATTTCGGCTATAGGCCGGGTCCCGCTCCAGGCCTTTCAATCCAGATGCCGAAAGGTCTGCATACAGATTGTCGTACTGCTTCAGCATTTCCGCCACACGCCCTCCAGGCAAAACCGGCCCTTTGGGGGACGGCACGCGGTCTGCCTGATCATCTCCAGAAATATGTGCCCAGAACCCTTTTGCGTGCCCGATGAAGACCGTCTCCGGGCAGGCTTGAATCGCGCGTTCCAACGCATCCATACTTCCCCCGTACCAATAGTTCGGGCGGGGATACTTCTGCGCCCCATCAATCGGGTACTCCAGATGAAGCGTAATGGGCAGCCCCATCTCACCGCACACCTGGTACAAACGGATCGCATCTGGGTCATCAAATGGAACCCGGGCCTTCAACTCCCCAGCCAGCCGAACACCATGGATCTCCACTGCTGCTTTGAGCCGATCGATCGCATCCGGGCGTTTCGGGTGCGGCATATACCCCAGCACGAACCGGTCCGGAGCTTCCCGGCCTACTTCCAGCACATCTCTCAACGGGATACCCCCACCGCCCTGCGGCAGATGGTCATTCAACTTTGGGCTGTAGTCTGTCTCCGGGCACTCCCAGGACAGCAGCCACATCTGCTCGATCCCCTGTTCATCCATATCGTTCAGCATCTTCCGGGCATCGTGCCCCCACCAGTTCGGGTGGTTGTGTGCGTCAATCAGCATACGGTACCCCTCCTCGATAACGGTCAAACTCCCAGAGAAACAGGCCTCCCTTACACATCCTCAAACAATATAACGATCCCGCCTGAGAAATCAGAGAAAACCGGGTACACAAAAAGGAGGCGTGCCTGTATCTGGCACGCCTCCTTTTTACGATCCTACCATCTGTTTATCGTCTTCAGGTTGCCTGCCCCGCCAGCACACCCTGAAGC
>JAQCGA010000251.1 GCA_027619145.1 bacterium
TGGCCGCGCCTTTTCTTTTTTTGTATTCGGGTTCTTAACTGAAAATGGCTGCGAATGTGTCCGTGACCTGGCCGCGAACCTTGGATTCGATCTCTTTATAAATTCCCAGAAGGGTCTCCAAATCCATGTCCAGCTTTGCCAGGGAACTGGCATCCGGTTCGGCCTGCGAGTGGCGCTCTGCTAAAGCAAATCCCGTCCGCTTCCCACAGATGTCCGCCAGGTGAATCAGGTGGACCATGTCGGGCATGGTATCTGTTGCGCCAGGTGTATGGTGCAACCCGATCACCTTGGAAAGAATGTCCGGTAGTTGCCATTTGGTAGCCAGCGCCTCACCGATGTCGCCATGCGACAGGCCCAGCACGTCCTGTTCTACGTCGTACATGGTCTGCCCGTTCTTTTGCATTTCATCAAGGACCATCGTGTACATTTCATTGAAGAAAAAGCCAAGAACCTGCTTGCCAATGTCGTGCACCATGCCGGCCATGAAGGGATCGTCTCCGCCCACTTTGAGTGTTTTGGAAAACTCGGGACGTTCCAGTAACAACTTGGCAGACACACCGCAGGCAATGGAGTGTTTCCAGAATTCCTGGGTGTCGAAGGCCGGAGCCGAGCCTTTAAAAGCGCCTACAACGGAGAGGGTGCGCACGAAATCTACTACGGTTTGCAGGCCGAGCAGATTGACCGCATCTAAAATGCTGCTGATACGCCTGGAGAAAGAAAATGCAGATGAGTTGCAAAGTTTGAGCATTTGGGTGGTTATGCCTGGGTCCAGTTCGATAACGTGACTGTAGGCTTCCGAGGTGGCATCTGGATCCTTGGAGAGCTTTTCGATTTCTCCATACACGGTGGGCATGGCTGGAAGGCCGGTAATTCTCTCCAGTTCGCGTATGATATGAGTCTTGGGGTCCTCTTTTATGATTGTGACGCCTGTTCCGGCATCAACTCCTTTTTGTATTGACGTTTCTAGCTTGGCTATGTCGTTGAACGGGCGTTCGAGACAAGCAGAGATCCCGATGCGTTTGCTTTCTTTGAGGTCTGATGCGCCGAGCTGGCTGGACATAAGGAAAACGGGCAGGTGTTTACAGTCTGGTTTGAACCGAATGAGCCGGGCAACTGTGAACCCACTGCCAGGGATGAAGGCCTCTACCACCACGCATTTCAAGTCATCCTTATAGAGCTTGATGGCTTTCAGCGCATCTACGCCATCCTCAACCCATACAATATCGTATCCCCATTTCTGGAAGAGTTTGAAGATTTGCCCCAGGTCGCGAACGTAAATCTGATTACGGGGGATCTTGAGATCCTCTGGCTTGAATTTTCGGTCTACAATGAGCCCTTTGGGTTTGGCGGCAGGAGGTGCGTCGTTTTTTTCGGACTGGGACATCGAGAAAATCCCTTCAGCGCTGCAAAATGGAAAGAATGCTCTGGTCTTCTTGAATGGTTTCCTGGAATCCAGGAGCAGGTAGTTAGCTCGGATTGATCCTGGCTGTAAATGACAATGGGGGTATTGTTCGGTGCGGAGGAACGCCGAATGATTCTGAGGGTTCTGGGGAAGCTACCCTGTCGCAATATTCTGGGGTGAATGATACTCTGAAAGAACAGGTCCGTCAATACATTTTTGCGGGTCTACCCAGATGCCACGTTGTGGGGATTGCGGATGTGGACGCGCCACCTTATATTCATACCCGAACCGTGTAGCCCTATGGGGGCAACGTTCACAGGAATCCCGGAGGGTTAGACGGGGCACATAACTCATTTTTTGCCACAGGAGATTTCATGGCTGAAGACAAGATTGAGCGAATTGGGTACCATATTTCCGAAATCATGAAGGTGCTGGAGTTGGACTTAACCGACCCGAACCTAAAAGATACACCCAGACGTTTTGCCAAAATGTACCTGGAAATCTTCAAAGGTCTGGATGAAGACAACGAACCGAACATCACGGTTTTTCCAAACGATGACGAGTTCGACAGCATGGTGGTCATGACGGACATTACGTTTTATTCTATGTGCGCGCACCACTTGCTCCCGTTCTGGGGCCGGGCACACGTAGCTTATATTCCATCGAAAGACATCGTGGGGTTGAGTAAGCTGGCACGTATGGTGGAGTATTACGCCCGCCGCCCACAGATTCAGGAACGGCTGACACACCAGATTGCAGAATACATGGTACGTGAGTTGGCCCCGAAAGGCGCAATGGTGATTGTGGAGGCCCGGCATCTGTGCATGGAGATGCGTGGGGTGGAGAAGCCTGGCACGTGGACGAGCACTTCTGCTGCAAGGGGCGCATTCAAAGAGCGGGCGACCCGTGAAGAATTTATGGCCATTATTTCCAAGAGACGCGAAGGCTGATGGATCGGGTTTACCCTTTTGACCGGTTGTCGTATACATCGGCAATATGCAGGTCGAATGGCTTGTGTTCTGGGTTCGTGTTCACGCTTCGAAATGCACTCTTACAAGAGTAACAAACCGTAAGTTCGGGCAAGAGCGCGTAGAGGACCAGGTCGATCAGTGCGGCGGCTCCAAGGCTGACGTAAAAATAGACTGGACGGTCGAACCAGACGAAGACCAGGCCAATCAGGGCAAAGACCACAACGATGCCCACGCCTACGTGCTGATTGAAGTCGCGTTGGATGTAAAGATCCCGTTTGCCACATAACGGGCACGTGTCCACCTGGTTTTTGTGCAGGACGGAGTCCGAGAAAGACAGAGGTGTGGTGTGGGTGCATTCGGCACAGGTTACGTCGATGTGGGCCGCATCTGGGTTTACCTGGTTTGCGGCCTGGCATTTTGAGCAGCGGAAGGTCATTTCCATAGGGGTCAGATGGGAATCTTTGAAGTGAAGTAAACGAAATGTGAAAGGCTTTCACCGATCAGAGCGAATATGGTAGCCACATAAAGTAAACCGGTTGCGGATTGGGTGGAGTTGATCTTGACGGTTTCCCAGGTCATATAGGCCACTCCCAGAGGCCCCACCAGGCCGAAGAGGATACGTGCCCATACAAAAAAGCCCCCGATGCCGAGGAAAGACTCCAACGTTTGTTGGGCATGCGCATCTCCGACAGTCCAGTACAGCCAGATGGTACCCGCTGCCAGTATGACTTTTGTCAAAATGGCCACGACCATCATCAAGGTGAGAGAGCGAAGAGGGCCGATGGGCAGCGTAGGGACCACCAGATACCAATGCCCCAGGATCATGGCGAAAATTACGCTGCCCAGGAAGAGGGCGGATACAAGGAAGTAGAGCGCGACAGAAGCCGGAACCCATTGCGCAGATTGTAAGCCCGCATGACGCCATCCATCCAGCAAGATTCCCAGGGTTCCGACAGCACTTGCGGCTGCCAAAATGGGTTTCTGCAAAGCCAGGCGGTCTGTTAGCACAGCCATCAGAAAACCTACCATCAGCAAGCCCGATGCCCCCAGGAACAAGGCGACGGAAGGTCCTCCGGATGCAGCACCTTGCCCTACCCAGAATGCCAGGCCAAGCAGGGCCAGACAGAGGATTGAGCAGAACCTGAAAAAGCTGCGGCCGGCAGCGTGGGGCACCAGGAGCAAGGCCAGCATACCACCTACGGCAAGCTGGCTGAACAGCATGTGGACGAGGGATGCGTACATGATGAAATGCGTCCTTGAAAATGAAATGCGGAGAAAAAAATCTGTACAGGTTAATATATCCACCAATATTCGATTTGTGAACATAAAAAATGAGTGGGTTTACAGAGTGGAGAATGGAAACCCGAGTCTGGCCCTGGTGGGCGTTCGCGGGTTTTGGTTTGTTTGGACTGGGCTTCTGGATGGTGGCAGAAGATATTCCTGCCTGGAACACAGTCTGGTATGTGCCAGCCTGGTATGGGTACCTGTTGGTGCTGGACGCGGTCATTTATAGGTTTCAGGGGCATTCGTTTTTGCGGGGCCGGTTACGCGAGGCTGGCGCCATGTGTTTTTGGTCTGCTCCGTTCTGGTATCTGTACGAGGCCTACAATCTGGTACTCAAAAACTGGTACTATGTTTTTGGTCTGCATTCAGATCTTGCAGCAGGGTGTTTTGGATTTGTGGCGTTTACCACGGTGTTTCCTGCATGTTTTTTCCACGCGGAGTGTTTTAAGGCCCTGGGCTGGTGGGAAACGGTTCGGTGGCCTCGTCTGAGAGTTACTCCGACGCTACGAGGGTTCTTATGGGTTTGGGGCGCTCTTTGTTGCGTACTGCCGCTGGTGCTTCCGAGGTACGCATTCTGGATGGTCTGGGGTGCTACTCTGGGCATTCCCGAATTGCTGAATTACCGTTGGGGTGCCCCTTCTATTCTGAAGGATCTGGAGGATGGGCGACCGGGTCGCCTGACGCGTCTTCTGGCGGGGGGAGCGTGTGCGGGTCTGTTGTGGGAGGGGTTGAACTACTGGGCCAGGTGCAAGTGGATTTACACCGTTCCTGGTCTTGAAGACTGGAAGCTTTTCGAAATGCCGCTGCTGGGTTTCCTGGGTTTCCCGGTCCTGGCAGTGAACGCATTTTCCGCTTATGCTCTTCTTTGTCATTGCGTGCGGGGCGGTCGCCACTGGGAGCTTGTGGAGCTCCGGCTGAAACGTACGGAGCCTGGGCTCTGGTATGCGGTTGCAATTGGGGTTGCGCTCGCACTGTGTTTCTTCAGTATTCGGGCGGGGCTTAGCGATACCTTGCATTCCCGGCGGCCTCTCCTGGAAGAATTACATGGGCTAAATCGGAATGCCATATCAAACCTGAAAGCTGGGGGCGTATCTACCCCAGAGCTTCTGGTACGGGCAGTGAAAGACCGGGGGCTTCTGGGAGTTGGAGAACAGGCCGGGCTGGACGCCGGGGACCTGGAACCTGTGTATCACCAGGCGGTTCTTTCGCTCCACAAGGGGATGGGTACGGAAGCCGCTGCACTGTTGATGCGGACAGGCGTCCGGGATGTGAGAGATCTGGTATCTATAGATGCAGAGGATCTATACAGCCGAATGCGAGCGCTTGCCCCATCGGATGTCAAACAGTTTCCTACGCGTGCCGAGGTAAGTGTGTGGGTAAGGGCCGCACAATTTTGGGGGCGTGTTTCCAGGTAAGTAAGGGTTGAAATCCGCTGGACATTGGTACCGGGGCAGGTATATTTAGGGGAGAGCGTAGGCAGAAATTTTTCGAACCCAAGAGCGAGGATTCCGATGGCGTTAAAAGAGCTTGAATCCATTGCCCGCACCATGGTTCCCAAAGGGAAAGGGATCCTGGCTGCGGATGAAAGCAACAGTACGCTGCAGAAACGTTTTGATAGCATCCAGATTCAGTCTACAGAAGAAACGCGCAGAGCGTACCGAGAAATGTTGTTTACAACGCCCGGGATGGAGGCGTTTATCAGCGGGGTGATTCTCTACGATGAGACGTTGCGTTCTTCTGCTGCAGACGGTACACCGTTTCCGGAATTGCTGGCTTCGAAGAGCGTCATTCCTGGGATCAAGGTGGATGAAGGGCTGTTGGACCTGGCGGGGTTTCCGGGCGAAAAAATTACGCAGGGCCTGGATGGGCTGGCGGAGCGATTGAAGGAATATTATGAATTGGGCGCTCGTTTTGCCAAATGGCGTGCGGTCATCACCATTGGGCAAGAGATTCCTTCGCTGGCGTGCATCCGCGCAAACGCCCATGCATTGGCCCGGTACGCGGCGGCGTGTCAGGCGCAAGGTGTGGTGCCCATTGTAGAGCCAGAAGTGTTGATGGAAGGAGAACACACCATTGAGCGTTGTGAGCAGGTTACGGAAACCACACTCCGGTGCGTGTTCGATGAACTCCTGACCATGCGCGTTCACCTGGAAGGGATCGTGCTGAAGCCCAGCATGGTGCTTGCGGGAACGGATTGCCCGGTCCAGGCTGGCGTTGAGGAGGTTGCCGAAGCGACCGTGCGTTGTTTTCAGCGTACGGTGCCTTCCGCGGTGCCCGGTATCGCTTTTCTCTCGGGCGGACAAAGTCCGGAATTGTCCACGGCACATTTGAGTGCGATGAATGCGCTGGGGGACCACCCATGGGAACTGAGTTTTTCCTACGGTCGGGCGTTGCAGGATCCTGCCCGTGCGGCGTGGAAAGGCAAAGTGGGGAATGTAGCAGCGGCGCAGAACGTGTTTTACCACCGGGCCAGTTGCAACGGGGCAGCGCGGTACGGGAAGTATTCGGCGGCAATGGAAGCAGCGGCTTGAGCGGGCATGGAGAGTGGATCTTTGATCCCGCAGCAATGTGATAGTTGCTGCGGGATTCCTATGTAAAATACCGAATAATGAATATGTGAACAATTTTTCATTTAAAATCTATGATCCAACCATTTAAACATCTCCGAGCCAGGGAAAGATTCCAGGCCGCAGTGTGTACGCTGGATCGTGTTGCACGAAAGTTGCGGTGGTTCAGGC
>JAQCGA010000252.1 GCA_027619145.1 bacterium
AGGTGGTTGGGTTGTGCGTAGAGCACATTGGGATGTTGGGAGAATGCGGCTGAGGCCGTTTGGGGGTCTACGTCCGGGCGGATACGGACCCGGTAGATGGCGGCCGGGTCTCCTGCGGGTTTGGCCAGGACTGGACGCTGGCCAAACAGGGGTTCTATGGATTGGACGCCGAAGCGACGAGTAAGGTCGTCCAGGCTATTGGTTGTGGGTTTGGCGGCTGAGGCGCGAAATTTGACCAGGATCTGGCCAGGAGAATAGGTGGGTTGCGCGGAGGCTTCGAGAGGCAGAAAGAGCAACAGGCCAACGACTACGGATAGCGTCCTGGACGTGCGCGGTGGGGACAAGGAGGCATCTCCTTGAATCGGAGGGGAAGGACAAAAGAAAGGGCATGTTTATAAACGTTGGAGCCAGAATGCAGTTCCTGTAAAGCTGATTTGGAGAACGTTCAATCGCTGGCCTTTGCCGCTGCGGCAGGTTCATCGAGCCGGGTAGCGGGCAGGGCTGAAACCAGCAGCCCACCGGGTACGAGCAAGGCAGAGGCACACAGGAGCGCGAAGCCCAGGGAGGTGGCGTCTGCGAGAATGCCAATTACCGGAAGGAGCAAACCGGCGATTCCCCAGGCGAAGCCCATGACCAACCCAGTGGCCGTGCTGGTGTTTTGCGGAAGCAGGCGTTGGGCCAGGATGATGTTGGTTGTGGTGCCCATTTCAAAGATGAACCCGGCCAGACAGAAGAGTCCGATTGAGATGGAACCGACTGTGGCATAAAACCCAAAGTAGGCGACTGCAGAAAAGACGCAGGTGAGGGATAGGAGTTTTCGAGGGGTGGTGCGGTCGCCCACGAACCCACCAGCGATGCGACCCAGGGTGCTGGCCACAAGATAGGCGGAGAAAATCCATCCAATTTCTCCGATGGACCATCCCCGACCTTCTCCCAGGATGGAAATGAAGCTGACGTAGGCTGCGTGTACGAGCGAACGAAAAACGCTGATGGCAAAAAGCGTCCACATCGGTCGCATCGCGCGGGTTCTGAGGAAAGCCAAATTGATGCGTGCTGGCGGTTGGGTGCTTTCACCAAGTCTTCCGGCTCGCGAGAGCTGAAGCAGAGCCGCAGAAACGATGAGACATGGAAAGACGATGAGCCAGACGTGATCCAGGCCGTAGTTGCTTACGATCTGGGTTCCTACCACGGGTGCAATCGCCATACCCAGGGTACCGCCCGTGAGGAAAATGGCCATTGCCAGATTGGAACGATTGGGGAGCGAAGCGGTGACCAGGCCGCCCCCGGTAGGGTGGAACAAAGAAGAGCCAAAGGCCGCGAAGATGAGGAGGACAGCCAGGGTGATTGCGGAAGGGGCCAGGCCAATGAGCGAAACGGAGAGACCACATACCAGGACGCCCAGAGCGGCCAGGCGCATCCGATTGGTACGGTCTCCCAGATACCCCATAAAAGGTTGTGGCATGTTGCCAAAGACGGAGACGACCATGGGGAGAAGGGAGGCTTCGACCAGGGAGAGCCCGAAGTAGGTTTTGAACATGGCGAGCAACGGTGGGAAAAAAAGCATATAAAAATCCACCGTAGTATGCGCGGCGGTGACGAACCAGATTCGAACCATGGGGTGCCGCGTTGGGGACATGGAGACTCCATAATAGAAGGGCGACCCGACGGGACGCCCCAGGAGGTGGATGAAGAAAAGGTGTATGTGTTATGCCAGACCGGCGCGTTCGAGAACAACGTCGCCAATTTTTTCGTGCAGCCCCAGGGGGCCGGTGACACGGACTTTTAAGCCGGGAAAACCAGATGCCGCCTCTCGGGCAAGGTTTGGAATATCCTGGGTGGCATGACGTCCAGGGGCAAGCATATAAGGATGGATGATGACTTCGGTGGCACCGTCGCGCACGCAGGCCGAAATGCCCTGTTCGATGGTGGGTTCGGCCAATTCCATGTGGGCAATGTGTACGATCAGATCTGCTCGTTTTTTACGCAGGAGACAGGCCACTTCTTCGAGCATCTGGTTGGCCTGTTCGCGGGTGGAGCCGTGGTCCACAATGAGAAGTGCTTGGGGCATGGTATATCCCAGGGCAAAACACAGTTATTGGAGGAATGAATCGCTCGGTAACATACAAATTTGCCTTGATAAGGTCAAGCCGGAAGAAGGAACAGGGGCCAGTTTGAGATCTGGTTGTGGTGAACTGGAACATGTGGGTTGGCCCGGACTCATGAAAGGTAGGGGAATTGGCGTTGACGGATGTGCGAGGGCAGGCGATATTCCAATAGAAGAAGATGAGCGTATATCCATAGAGGCCGATACGATGTGGAGGTGTGGGAGATGAATGCGACGATGGAGATTTTGATGAGACATCGCAGCGTGCGGAGGTTCCAGGACCGGGCGTTGCCGGAGGGGTTGTTGGAGGAACTGGTTGCGTGTGGACAACAGGCGAGTACGTCCAGCAATTTGCAGGTGTACAGTATCATTCACGTGGCAGAGTCACAGCGCAAGGCCGAACTGACAACGTTGTGTGCGGACCAGGTGCAGATTCACGAGAGTGCTGTGTTTTTGGCTTTTTGTGCGGATTTACACCGGTGTTTGTTGGCAGGAGACATGCACGGTGGGTTGCCTCTGGATGGGGATTATGCAGAGGCGTTGCTGGTGGCTACCGTGGATACGGCGCTGGTGATGCAGAACGTGGCAACGGCGGCGGAGTCTGCCGGGTTGGGGATTTGCATGATTGGTGCGATGCGCAACCATCCAAAAGCGGTGGGCCGTTTCCTGGGCTTGCCGCCCCATGTGTATGCGGTGGCGGGGATGTGTTTGGGATACCCCGCAGAAGATCCGCAGGTGAAACCGCGCCTCCCGTTGGATGCTGTGCTACACCGGGAGGCCTATTTGGCAGATGAACACCACGTGGAATACCTGGAGGGGTATGACCGCGAAATGGTTGCGTTTTATGAGTCGCAGGGGATGCATCCCAAAGATCCGCGTTGGACGAGTGTGGCTGCCGGGCGGGCAGGACAGTTTCACAGGAGAGAAGAGATGGATGCGTTCTTGACGGAACAGGGGTTCCGAGTGCGGAGAGATGCGGGGCAGGAGGTTGAGTAATTGGAGGTTGAACCCCTGGGCGCCTTCAGGAGGTTTGCATGGAGGCGGCAAACCGTTTGACGCTTTGGGCGAGGTCGTCCATGAGAGAATAGATGGTGGCCAGGATGACCAGGGTAAGTAGCGTGGAGACGATGAGGCCAGAGATGATAACCAGGCCGATGGGCCCCCATATCTTGGCGTAGCCTTCGGCGGTTCCGTAGACCATGGGGACGACGAGTGGGGAAAGGCCAAGTACGGTGGTGGTGGCGGTCATCAAGATGGGACGAAGACGGTCCTGTCCCCCCCGGAGGATTGCATCTTTCCGGGAAAGACCTTGATGGCGGTAATGGTTGATGTGGTCAATGAGGACAATTCCATTGTTGACCACAATGCCAAAGAGGATGAGCAGGCCATAGGTGGCGTGTCCATTGGAACATTAAAAGAATACATGCCGATGGCCACGCCGGTGAAAGCAAAGCAGATGGAGAACATGATGGTGAAGGGGTGGATATAGGACTCGAAGAGCGAGGCCATGATCATGTAGATGAGCAAGATTGCAAGGAGCATGGTGAAGTTGGTTTCGCCCTGTTCTTGGGCGATCTGGCGGAAGCTGCGATCCATCTGCCAGGAGTATCCGGCGGGAAGCTGGAGCTTTTCCATTCGGCTTCGCATTTCAGTACCGACTTTCATAAGGGTTGCGCGTTCGGTACTGGCGTAGACCTGTACGGTGTACATGCGTTCCTGGCGTTCGATGGAGCGTGGGCCTTTTCGGAGTTCAAAATTGGCAAGACTGGCAAGGGATACCAGTGTGCCGTTGTCGTTTTCGAAGGGTGTGTTTTTCAAGTGCTTCAGGGTTGCGCGGTCTTCTTCCTGGAGCTGGACGGCAATGTCAATTTCGCCGTCTTCTGTTTTGAATTTGCTGTTGCCGCGTGTGCCCAGGGCCGTGGCAATGGTGGTGGCAATTTGTTGGGGTGAAAGGCCGTACCGCTGTGCGCGGTCGCGGTTGACGGTGACCTGGATTTCTTCGGTTCCGCTTTCCAGGCTGGTCTCAATCTGGTGGATCCCAGGAAGATCCCGCATTCGGAGCGAGATATCTTCCGCCAGGATCTCCAGCATCTGCGGGTTTCGTCCACGGACTTCAATGCCAACACCGCTGCCGCCACTGGACCGCCCGGCGGTAAATTTGACGCCCGGGATGTCCTCGGGGAGCAGTTTTTGTACTTTTCGTTTGACCTGGTCTGTGGTAAGTGTGGCCTGGTCTGCTGGAACAAGGTAGAGTGTGACCCGGTTGCCACGCCGCTCGCTGTAGCGGGTCCGGACGGCATCAATATCCAGTTCAGATTTGAGGGGGAGCAGGATGTTTTCTACTTTTTTAAACAGCGGCTGAAGGTCGTCAATGCCATAGTGTCTGGGGGTTTCAACCGTGTATTCCAGGCGGCGGGAAGATTGCCAACGGTAAGGGCGCTTTTCTACCAGAGAATAGAGGTAGAAGCCCATGGTCAAGACAAAGCAGGCAAGGGTGACGGTGGTCCAACGATACCGGAGTGTGGTGCTGAGAAAGCGCACGTAGAGGGTACGCATTCCGAGTTTTCGAAAGCGATAATACAGGCCGAATAGCAGGATTGCCAACAGGGCGAGCAGAACCCATGCGCTGGTGGGCACGCTGGACAGGCCCCCGAAGAACCATGTCATGTTGTCTTGTAACCACGTCAGGGTTTCTCGGATGCCGGTTGCGTATATCTGATAGAAGACCACACAGGCGAGCAGGGCACCCAGAACGAATTTGAGATATCGGTCCACGTGGTTGGCCGCGCTGTGGAAGGTGCGCGAGGCGGCCAGAGGAATCAGGGTGAGTGCTACGCAGAGGGAGGCTGCAACGGAAATGCAGACGGTAATGGAGAAGTCTCGCATCCAGAGTGAACGCCCTGAGCCGGTTACGAATATGAGCGGTACGAAAACGCAGATGGTCGTAAGAGCTGCGGCGAGTACGGGCACACCGATTTCACGACTGCCTTCTACTGCGGCGGTCCAGGCATCGCGGCCTTCGTCGAAGCGTTTGCGGTAAATATTTTCGAGCGTGACTACGGCGGGGTCTACGAGCATGCCAATGGCAACCATGAGGCCCATCATGGAGACCATGTTGAGCGTAATGGTGGATCCCAGGAATTGCCGGGCAAGGTACATCATCACGAAGACGCACAGTACCGAAACAGGAATGGCCAGGCCAATGATGAGGGTACTGCGGAAGTTACGCAGGAAGATGAAGATGACCAGAATGGCGAGTAGGCCGCCCAGAATGGCGGATTGGGTGAGGTTCCAGATGCCATTGGTTACGGTGACGGATTGATCCCGGGTGAGGTGAAGGCGCAATTTGTCGTGGCCGAGTTCTTCCTGGATGGCTGCCATTTCTTTTTTTACACGGTTGGCTGTGGCTACCAGGTTGGCGGTAGAAGATTTTCGGATTTCAATGGAGACCGCGTCTCTGCCGTCCAGGCGTTCAAAATAACGTCGTTCCGGGTAATCGTAGGAGACGTTTGCCACATCTTTGAGCTTAATGTCGTTGCGCAGGGAAAGTTGGCGAATTTGATCGATCCGGTCGAACTCCCCCAGGACGCGCACAGACAACCGCCTGCCGGCGTCTTCGATTTGGCCGGCGGAAATGTTGATGTTGTTGGTGCGGATCACCCTGTTGAGAGAGCGGATGTCCAGGTTGTGGGCGTTGAGGCGGCCCTGGTCCACTTCAACCAGCAGCGCTTTTTCGTCCACGCCCTCAATTTCTACATTGCCAACCCCCTGGAGTCGCTGGAGGCGGGGGAGGATTGTGTTTTTGTAGACGGACAGAAGTTCGGATTGATCATTGCCCAACCACGTGACGCGGTAGTCTAAAATTTCCCAGTCGTCGGTACTCCACCTGCGCGTTTCGATGCGTTCCAGGTCGTCGGGCAGCAGGTTCCGGACCTGGTCCAGGCGATCTCGAACCTGGATGGATTTCAGGTCCATGTCCGTGCCGTACTCAAATTCGAGACGTACCCAGCCCCGGCTGTCATATGAGCGAGAACTGATGGATTTTACGCCGGGGAGCGTTCCCATAATTTCTTCGATGGGACGGGTAATGGAGCGCTCGATTTCGTCTGGAGAGGACGAAGGGTAACTGGCGCTGATGTACATGGAAGGCCAGGAGAGGTCGGGCGCATATTCGAGGGGCAGGCGGAAGAGGGAGATGACCCCCAGTACAAGGAAGCTGAGGGTGATCATTACAGTAGTAATGGGTTTGTTGATTGCGGATTCGGAAAGTTTCATTCGGAAGAGGT
>JAQCGA010000253.1 GCA_027619145.1 bacterium
ACCAGGCGCTCGCTCATCTGGCGCTCCAAACTTACCCGAATGAGCCGATATGCAAACCAGCCACTGCCACCGATAAGGATCAGAACGAACGCCACAAACGTCAGCACCAGACGCCGTCCAATCTGTCCGTTTCTCTTTAATGGCGGGGTATTGAAAGCCCCTGTTACGGCCAATGAGTACCTCGCTTCTCAGGCAAGACCTTCTTGTGAGTACGCATCAACTCCCACCACAGGCCCCCCAGGTCCCAAACCGTCCAGAACAGACGTACTGGGCGAAAAAATTGCGACCGACCGTACTGACGCGCATAGTGTTGAACGGGAACCTCAGCGAACCGGCAGCCCGTAAGGTCCAATTTCTTAACCAGTTCCACACAAATGGCCCCACTGGACCGGCACAGACGAATGCGGTCCAATGCGGACTTGCGGATCAGGCGAAAATCGCAGTCCACATCCCGCAGGGGCAGGCGGTACAATCGCCGCACAACCAGGCGGTACAACCGGCCAATCCACACCCGGTACAGAGGATCGCTACGGCCTACCTTGTCCCCATTCACCACATCTACCCCCTCTTCCAGCCGTTCCATCAACCCCTGCAACTCTTCCACATGGTACTGCCCGTCTCCATCTGTATAAAAAACCAATTCCCCGGAGGCGGCCCGAAATCCGGATCGGAGCGCAGCACCGTATCCTTGATTTTTTTCGTGCAAAACCGTTCTCAACCGAGGAAATGCACCGCAAAGTCCCGCCAGAACCCTCTGGCTACCGTCCGTGCTCCCATCGTCCACGACCACCACTTCGCACGAAACGCCAAGCTTATTCCCCGTGCAAAATGCCAGAGAAACAAGCCTCCCAATGGTTGCGCGGTCATTGTAACACGGAAAAAAAATGCTCAGAACCGGCCCTTTACTCATGCACCCTCCAGCCGCGGCCAGACGCCCCCGCTTTTTCGACAAAGAATAGGCCTTCCAGCACCTGAAAGGTCAAGCCTATTTGTAAAAACGGGGCGCAGTACACTGCACCCCGAGTGAAACGGTGGAAAGCAAAACTGCGAGCCGGAACCTGTCAGAACCTCAATTCAGAAACCGAAATGACGCCACCACACGATCGTAAGCCCCAACATTAATATAAAACCCACCCGCATTCGAAGACGTGGGTGGTGCCCCCAATACGTTGATCGAATACCCCACGCCATTCCGCACCAGATAGGTTTCGATAATCATTTCCACGCCCTGCAGATAAGCCAACTGGTAGGCCTGCTGCCCGGCCAACGTAATCGATCGCCGATCCTGGAGCTGGTCTCCGACCTGGGCCACCCTCAAATCGCCAAGACCTTGAGGCGTAATCGAAGGGTTTTTAGGATGGAAAATATCTACGTTAAATGGTGCAAAAGCCGGAAATGAGCTCGCGGGTGGCACAACCACCGCGATCGGCTCCCAGGAAGACGAATCCGGCGGAGCATAGGTGTGGGAAAGACTGCCGTCCTTCTCACGGATAATAAACCAGCCGGCGCTGTCCATGGTATCAGACACAGACACTTCGAAGTTAAATTCCTGGCTCACAAAACGTTTGGTTCCTTCTACAAGGCCGTCATTTACACCACAGGCAGACCATAAACCTGCAACCAAAACCCATCCCAACAACTGAACCCATCGGCAAACCATTCCGGCGCCCTCCTGAGTGTTTTGGCTAAAAGGACCCCGGTGTCCTACTCGCCGGTTTGCTCTCCAAGTTTATACAAGTAGTCATACGTATAGATACCCGTATCGTGCCCATCGGCCCACCGAATCTGAATCGCGTACCGCCCCACCGAAACCACTTCTTTAATCTCGGCGCTGGCATTTGCCTCATCTGGCGTAATCATATGCAGCCCCTGATCTCGCTCTTGTTGGCCTCGCTGGTCCGTACACAGGGCACACGGGCACCATGTCCGCAAACCTTCCAACGATATATCTGCCTTCTCTCCATCCGCCCACTCAATTTCCATTACAGCGTTCTTTCGATGAACATGGATTTTGCGCGGTACTGGCCTCGCTGCATTCAACGCCCCTGCCCCCTGTTCCTGCCGGTTGGCTCAAACAGCGCAACCGGGCCTGAAGTTTGACCTTGACTTTTTAGTTGAGTGACATAAATTTACTGCAAATCGCCGTATTACGCAAATACGTTTACCCTCTTTGCTGAACCTTTTCTCTCTACACTTGCTTTCGGATAAACTCCTGCCGGGCCGGGCTGCAAAAGCCGTCGGCCCGGAACTTTTTTGCTTGCCGGGGGTTTATCACGTACGCCCGTTCGGGTCCAACCCGCAAGAACGAATCAACACCAATACTTCCACCTGGTAGTGTCTGCACAATGAAGATCATCCACGCACGGTTCCCAGATTCTCTGCTTTCTATGCTGGCGCATCACAGAATCCGCCAGGAACGCTTCCGCAAGTTGGTCCATGACCAACCCACCGGGATACGCATCCAAACCCGTACCCGCAACCCGGAAGCAGATCTGAAAAATGCCTACTCGAAACGTTTCGCCCAGGCCTCCCTGCTTTCTACAGTTCTTATACTCGCCATATTTTTTCTCTACCCGGAGCACCATCCCACCATCATGATGGGGTCTGCACCCAACCCGGTCATCCGTTTTGAGCACATTCCCGAAACCACCCAGACGCGGCGCCCACCTCCCCCTCCTCGGCCCAGTGTGCCTATTGCCGTGGAAGGCGAGGAGGTGCCTGAAGACGTTACCATCGAAACCACGGAACTGGATTTAGATGCCATGCCCCTGGACTTAAAACTTACCGGCCCAACACTAACCGGCCCTCCCTCCGACGAGCCTCTGGACATCTCGGAAATCGAATACAAACCGCACCCAATTCGCATCGTAGCCCCCGAATACCCCCGACTGGCACATAAAAACAAAGAAGAAGGCGAAGTAATGGTCAAAGTGCTGGTGGACAAGAATGGACGCGTAGAGTATATCAGCGGACCTGTGGTTTTTCGGGATGCGGCTCTGGGCGCGGCGCGTCAATTCCGATTCCGCCCCGGACGACACGAAGGTGAGCGGCGAAAAGTCTGGATGTATATGCCCATCTCATTTAAGCTCAACTAGGTTCTCTCTCCGGATCATCGTTCTTGAGCAATCCCGTATTTTTCTTTTAGTGCTACAATCTGATCGTCTGCTCCCCTCAACCGCTTGGACAGTCCTCGGGCAATATTGAGCACAATGGCCAGATGGGCATCTGGATACGTCCTGAAAAAATCCTGTAGCATTTCAAGTGGAAAACCCAGCAGGTGGGCATCCGGATACGCCCGCACCGTTGCAGAGCGCTGTAGCACATCTACAAATACCATTTCTCCAAAAAAATCTCCTTGCGCATCCAGCATCGCCAGTTCCACAATATGGCCTTCGCTGGATTTTTTTTCTACAACCACAGCGCCTGCCTTCAACATATACATCGTATCACCCGGCGTGCCTTCAGCCACAATGGGCGCTCCGTCTCGATAAACCTTCAGTTGAGCGGCACCCAACAGCGCCTCAATCTCTTCGTTCCGAAGCCCGACCAGCAAAGGAGACAAGCCCAACGCACGCAGGTCCATCTGTCACCCTCCTTCGTCGCCTACCGGATCAACCGGTGCCTCAATACAAGTTCCTGGAGTAGAATACCGTATCGGTCCCGAAGCTTTGGATCCAGAACAAACGCGCGCTGGTACGCATTTTTGGCATTCTCAAAAAAGCCCTGGCCGGTGAGCACCCGCCCCATCAAGACATAATTGGGGGCATAATTGGGAGCTTGCTCCGTGGTGCGCGTCACCATATCCAGTGCTTCCTGAAGCTGGTGGCGCTGCAAATAAATCCACCCCAACCCCTGGTAGGCCTGAACCTGCCGGGGGTCCTTTATGATGGCCTGCCGGTAGTACAGTTCTGCTTCCTCAAAAGCGCCCTGCTGAAAGTACAGGAACCCCAGCACCGTCTTAATCCCTGCATCCGTAGAATCCACGGTGGCAACGGCCCGGCAAACCTGAATGGCCTGTAGAGGAACGCCCAGATGCATATAAGCGCTGCCCAGCAGACGCAGGGCCTGAACATTCGAGGAATCCTGCGAGACAATGCCGCGCAATTCTTCAGCAGCAGCAACATAGTCGCCAGCTTCCATTGCGGCCACAGGCCCTTCTAACTCAACAGGCATCCTATTTTCCACGGCCAGTGAATCTGCAATGAAAAGAACTCCGATATCCAACGCGTCCTGCGCCTGACCTTTTACAGATCCCATACACACCAGGATGCAACACAGCACGACCTGCTTCAATACGCCCATCACACCTTCCTCTTTCGACTCAATACGGCATACGCCGCCAAAATGACCATAAATCCACCTGCAACTACACCTACGGTACTGTTGGACAACTTTCCCAACTCTCCTTCCAATTTTGCATGCTGCTTCACAAACAAGGCGTTTTCTGGTTCCAGTGCCAGAGCTTTTTTCAACATCACAGCAGCCTCTTTATTTTTTTTATCCACCGAGAGCAACCGAGCATAGTTATAATACGCCATTGCCACCGAGGAATCAACTTCCATAGCCTTTTGGTATAACCTGCGAGCAAATTGAGGCTTGCCTTGCAACTCATAAACCGTGCCCAGGTTGTTAAGGGCATCCCCGTCTGTCGGCTGTACCTTGAGCACCTTGCGGTAGTAGTTCTCTGCCAGATCATACCGTTTCTGATCAAAACACAACGCGGCCAAATTATAATAGGCATCTACATGTTCAGGGGCCATCTGGATCACGTCCAGGTAGAGCTGGTAGGCTTTTTTTATATCTGCCGGGCGCTCGATGCCCAGGTGGTAACGTTGCGCTTCTTCAAACAAACGGTTCACCTCCGCCTGCCAGACCGGCTTTACCTGGGCGCCCACACCACCTGCACCCACCAGGACGCACATCAGCAGTATCCAGATCTTCATGGCAACGTCTCACCTGCCCGGGCCCAAATCCCGGAGCATGACAAAAGTGGTATTGTCCTCACCCAACAGCGCGAAGTCCTGGATCACCCGTTGAACGGCTCCAGCGGGATCTGCCTGGGTAGCCAGGTGATTTAACAGAATCCGCGCTCCCCGCTGGGGATGTGCCAGGATACCATCTGTGCAAAGAAAATAACAGCGACTGCTGGTCGCTTCCGACCCTGAATCCACAAATTTTGGCTGAAACAGCTTGTCCCCCAACCACACACTCTGATTTCGCCCCACCACACCATGACCCAGGTCTTTGTTCACTCGCACCACCCCGTCTGCATCGGCCCGGAACAGCAACGAATCTCCCACCGAAGCCCAAAACAAGTGTTGTCCCTGCCGAATGGCCGCCACCAGGCTGGTCCGGCTCTGTTCGTTCCTCAGATCTGAGCAAATCGCTTGATGACAGCGAGAAAACGCGTTGATCAGAAATGGGAGAACTTCTGCTTTTCGCAGGTCTTCTCCATCCTCAAAAGCCAGCTTGAACAACTCCAACAGCCGCCCCACCGCCAGTTCGCTACTCCTGGACCCGTGATGCCCATCGGCTACGGCAAACAGATCCCACGAGTCTACATGGTCCGCTCCCAGCACATCTTCGCTGAGTTCTCCAAAAACAGGTCGTTTCGGGTTTCCAGTTGTAAACCCGAATACTGCCCCCGGGATGTTCGGGATCTCTCCGGTCAGAAAATCGTGTCGCCGCCGGTGGAAACGGCCCAACACAAGCAGACAATGTGGACAGCGCTCTGCTTCTTGAAACTCTTTCTGTGCCGCAGACCGGTCGCTACTCTTGGGTGTCCGAACCTGGTCCTCGCGCCGCGCGTCAAGCCGGACTTCCACTCCTTCCAACAAAGATTCAACCACTTGCCGGGGCAAATCTCCGGATGCAGAGGGTTTTCTTGTCGCGCCAAACCGCTCCGAATAGTATCGTTTCAGGGCCTGCTGGAATTCTCGCGCCGTAACCAGAGGAGGCTCTACACGATCCACTCGCCCGTCGTTCTGGAACACATCTACTTTGCTTTCCCTGAACTTCCCTTGAAAACGGTCAAAGTGGCTGAGGTCCACCTCAAATTGAGCATACGCATTTTTCGCTTTGCCCGAAAAACGAATCCCCAGAACCCGGGGGGCAAACGCGGTAGTGAAAGACGCCTGCAGCCCCTCGTTTCCCTCTCCGGTTGCCCGGTCGGCCACGGCCCTTCCTCCCCTCAGTTTGGCCCCAATGGGCGGTATTTCAGAATGGAAACACCTGATCCAACCGGGTAATCAGCACTTCGCGCTCCTTCGCAGGTTCTTCGAGAACCACCTGAATAACGGGCCGGTTCCGCCACAACTGCAGGCATAATGTATGGCTGACATCCAACCGGTGGCACGCGAAACGAGCCATAAGAAAAGCACTGGCT
>JAQCGA010000254.1 GCA_027619145.1 bacterium
TCAGTCCTGACAACGCTTTGGCTTCTACAAACTATCCCTTCTACGCAATCTCAAGTGAAAAGTGTCCAATATTTCCATTCCCATAATCGGGAATCTCGACCATCAGTCTGCCGTTTTTATCCGGTGAAAACCATCCCGAGATCGAATTTTTATAACCAATGACTCCAGTTACCGGTTCGCTCGCCGACTCTGTTGGAGTGTCGGCACTGGTCATTGATACCGCATCCATTTCGGAGGATTTATTGTTAGTAATCCCCTTATTACTGCTTTGCCCGGGGGGCGTTTTGCCGGAAGCCCCCTTCGCGGCATAAACCCTTTCGCCGGAACCGCTCGAATCGGCGGACAGGGGCGACTCACCCGGTCCTCCGCACGCTGTCAGCCCGAACGTCACAACTGCAAACATAAGCGCATAGCAAACAAATCCTGATAACCAGTGCCTTTTCATTTGAAACCTCTTTCTACACACTGTGAGAAAACTTGCTCCTGAAACGATCTTTCATTAGTTTTGTGTTTGACACCCTCCCGAAATAGCAAGGGTCGTACCGGTTGTTCAACTATGCATAAATTAATTTTTAAATTATTGTTTATTAATGCTATATATTTTTATACAGATGCATTTCCGAGGAAAAAAAAAGAACTGCGATCCGGCATACGAGTGATATCACGCATCCCTCCTACCGAACCCCTGCCCGGGTCTCCGGGAATTTCTACAGGGTGGAAACGGTTCTTATGAACATAAATTACTGTTTACAAATATTATATGATATACATACCGAAACTTCCCGCTCGTGCCTACCATCCATTTCAGGCGCTGAGAGTGGGGCATGCGTGTTTTCACGCATCGAAGGTTCTCTCCCGGATATCCATACAACTTTCTGTTTTTAATATGTTTATCTTACAAAATAAGGAGGGCCGCCTCTGGCGATCCTCCTTATCTGGCCCTGCCTGACAAAACGCGTGATATCGCGCAGCCTACGCCTCGTCCCCCCTGGGCTCAATCCCGTACTTCTGCATCCGGTACCGCAGCACATGGCGGCTGATGTGGAGCAGCCGGGCGGTTTGCGAGAGATTCCCGTGCGTGTGCTTCAGTGCCTTCACAATCACTTCCCGCTCCAGATCCTCCAGCGGCAAGCCCCAGGGAGGAAATTCAATCTCAATCAGTCCCGCTCCGGAAACCTTTGCGGGACTGCTTTCCAACTCATGGGATTTTTTGCGCCGATCAATGGGCAGGTTGGAATCTTCAACTTGCTCCCCGTCCGTCAACAGCACCGCTCGCTCAATCACATTTTTCAATTCCCGGACATTCCCGGGCCAGGAATAAGACACCAGCAACTCCTCCGCCTCTGCGGACAGCGGACGGAAAGGGAGGCTGTGCAGGCGGCTGTACTCTTTCAAAAAGTGCACGGCCAGCAACAAAATATCTTCCCTTCGCTCCCGAAGGGGCGGAAGATGGATGGGGATCACGTTCAGGCGGTAGTACATATCTTCCCGAAACTCCCCATCTTCCACAGCCTGCTGCAGGCTCTTATTGGTCGCGGCTATAAACCGAACGCCGGCAGACAGTTCCTCGGTCCCTCCCAGGCGGCGGAACTGGCGTGTTTCCAGCACAGTAAGCAGTTTGGCCTGTACGTCCAGCGACATCAGCCCGATCTCGTCCAGGAAAAGAGTACCCTGTCCGGCCACCTCCACCAGGCCCCGCTTGCGCGCCGCTGCATCCGTAAACGCACCTTTTTCATAGCCGAACAACTCGGCTTCCAGAAGGTTTGCGGGGATGGAAGCACAGTTGAGCGAAAGGAAATGTCGATCCTTCCGACCATCCGTATCGTAAATGAGGCGGGCAATCGCCTCCTTGCCTGTCCCGCTTTCCCCGGTAATCAGCACCGTGGTAGCCGTCTTTGCAACCCGGCGAACGAGTTCGAAGACCTCCTCCAGTGCAGAACTCTTTCCCACAATCTTATCCGTAGCAGCTCTTCGGATCTCTTTGTCTGTGCCGGTCTCCCCGATCAAACCGGCTACCAGAACACGCAGTTCCTCCATTGGAACGGGCTTGGTCACATATTTGTCCGCCCCAAGCGCGGCGGCTTCCGCCGCATACCGGGCCCGTTCGTACGCTGTGACCAGGACCACCCGGCAGCCCTCATCCATTTTCTTTAGCCGTCGAAGGGTCTCCATTCCATCGATGCCGGGCAGGCCCAGGTCCAGAAGTACAAGAGCGGGCATTGCCTGTTCGCACAAAACAAGCGCTTCCTCGCCGGACACCGCCGTTCGGACATCGTAACCCTGCCTCTTCATCAGATACTGAAGAGCTGTCAGGGTTTCCGCATCGTCCTCAACAACAAGAACATTGGCAGGCATATCCATCCACCCGTTTCTTCAAGAATTTCGGGCCTACGGCCACACCTCCGGAAAATGCTCGCCCTGCATCGGGGCGCCGTCTTCCAGATCCACGAACTGCTTCATCACATGTTGTCCACTGGCCACAAAGTGGGTCTCCTGCGTCATATAATGAATTGCAATGGCCCGGCGAGGGCGGTTGCTGGTATTGGCGTGTGAACCATGCCAGGTCAACGCATGATGGTAGTGCACCTCGCCTTTTTTTACCGGACAACGCACAATCTCAACCCGGTTCCCATTCCACGTTGAAGGCATCGCCTCATAATTTTCCAGCGTCCGAATAAACTCCATCTGGTTGCCCCACCGGTGCGAACCTGGCACCATGCTCATACACCCATTCCCTTCGTCCACATCGTCCAGAGCCACCCAGGCGCTTACCTCGGTCATAGGCGCTAAAATGGGCCACAGCGGCGCGTCCTGGTGCCACATATTCACCCCGCCGGTCTCCGCTGGCTTGTACTGGATCTGGTCGTGCCAGATGCGTAACCCGTTCGCCCCGGTCAACTGAACGATCTCCGCTGCAATTCTCCGATTTTGGATCAGGCTACGAAACGGCTCGCTGGCCTCCCAGATATTCACAATCTGCCATACTGGCGTTTCCGGGTTCGGATTTAAATTCCGGAGCAAAACAGGCTGAACAACGCCGGGGTTGTCCTTCTCTGCAATCACCCGATCCAGATCCGCCCGCAGAAGGTCCACCTCTTCTTTATCCAGCAGTTGCCCACCATTCAAAAAACCACGTTCCTGAAACCTTGCCACCTGTTCTGGTTGCAACATAAACAATCTCCTTCAACTGGCTTGATCAAGTACCTCCCGGACAAGCCGGGAAAGGGGTTCTAACCGGATGGGTTTTTCCAGGTATCCTGCCGTATCCTGTACCAGATCTGTATCTCCAGATTCTCCCAGCGGATACCCTGTCATCACCACAACCGGAATCCCGGCATTCCGGGTATGCAAAGCAGCAAGCAATTCACGCCCACCCATTTTGGGCATCACCACGTCTGTAAGCACCAGAGAAATCTCATCTTTGTGCGCATCGTACACAGACAACGCCTCGTCTCCATTGGACGCAGAAAGCACCTGATAATCCAAGCGCTCTAGCAGGGTTTGTACCAGCTCCCGCACAGCTTCTTCATCTTCTACGACCAGAATTGTTTCTCCAGATCCCTTAGGAATCGGAGTACGAATCTCTTCCACGGGCGCACTGATCTTTGGCGCGCTTGGAAGATAAATCTTGAACGTCGTCCCCTGCCCTTCTTCACTTGTCACCAGAATTTCCCCGGCATGTTGCTTCACAATCCCGTACACCTGAGCCAACCCCAGGCCTGTTCCTTTATCCGGGCCTTTTGTCGTAAAAAAAGGATCGAACACATGCTCCAGAATTTCCGGCGGCATCCCCGTCCCCGTATCTGAAATTTCCAGGACAACCCAATCTCCGGACACCAATTCAGGCATTGGCAAGGGTTGCCCAGGGACCAGTTCAAGCCTTGAAAGCGCCATGTGGAACGTGCCGCCGCCTGGCATTGCATCACGCGCATTCACAGCCAGATTGGTCAGCACTTGCTGAAGCTGCGTTGGATCTGCATGGACCTCGTCATCCTGGATCTCAAAAGATGCTGTAATCCGAATAGTCTCGGGTAAGGTACGCTCCAGCAACCCCACCATATCGGTTACAAACTGGCGCAAAACGACTGGCTCGCGCCGCACAATGCTCTTTCGGCTGAAATCCAGAATCTGCCGGACCAGCAAAGCCGCTCGCTGCCCCTGACCCGAAATCATATCCAGATAGCTGCGCCCGGATTCAGAAAACGTCTCTTCCAGTCCCAGAATCTCTGCAGAAGCCAGAATCACTGTGAGCAGGTTGTTGAAATCATGCGCAATCCCGGCAGCAAGCTGGCCTACTGCCGCAAGCCGGTCTTGCTGTAGCACATGCTCCTGGACCTCCCGCTCGTGGGTCACTTCCCGCACCACCAGCACCCATCCCCGGCCTGTTCCCTCTTCTACAATTGGCTGGGCCAAAACTTCAAAAATCCGTCGAGGCGGTCCTTCCAACAACACATCTTTGGGTACTCCGCCAGACTGAAATACCAGACCTTCTACGGCCCCGGTACCAATGCGCACAACCTCGCCATCCAACCCGACTTGTGCCAGCAACTCCAGATATTCTTGAGCCACAGGATTGGCTACAATCAAACGCTTCTCTTCGTCTAACAGACATACCCCTGCCGGTAGATTCTCCACCAGGTTCTGCAACTCGAATGTGCGCTGACGGACCCGCGTTTCAAGCGTCTGATTGAGCCGCTCCAGATCTTGCTCTCGTTCCCGAAGCGACTCATTCGCCTCGCGCAGCGCCTCTGTCGCCCGGCTCACCTCTGTTTCCAGCAACGTATTAAACTGCTGAAGCTCGTCAAAAACCTGGATGCTATTTAGCGTAACCGCAATATGTTCGGCAATACTTTCCAGAAAACGCCGGTCTTCCACCTGGAACGCTTCAGGGCTGGAGTGGCTCAAGTTGAGCACCCCGGAAATCTCCCCCTCCGCCATCAGCGGCAAACAAAAAAGCGCCCCCACTGTAACCGAGGACGCCGGATCGGGCACAAACTGATTGGCGTGTCGTACATCCGAAAAAAAAGCGGCCTTCTGGTGTTGTACAACCCACCCAACCACACCCTCGCCAGTCCGAAAACTCCGGGGTGAAAGGCTGGCCATGTTATAAAACCCCATGTCCTGGTCCTGCTGTCCCTTTGCCGCCTTCAAATAGGCCAGGTTTTTCTCAGAATCGTACAGAAAAATAGAGCAGTTCTCTGCTCCGGCCTCTGCCAACATCAAATCAATAATCACTTCAAAAACCCGGTGCGCATCCCGCGTGTGCTGAAGTGCCGCCCCAATCCGGCGGATTGCCGCCGACTCCCGAATCCTCTCTTCAAACTGCAGAGAAGATGCAGACAGTTCCTCGCGCAGACGCTCAATGTACCGGGGCTGATCCAAAACAGATCTCCATCAGGATCGGGAAACTATACGCATATAAGAGAATAAATGGTGCCTTTTATACGAAGTCAAGCGAAAGTAAAGGGAGGGGGTTAAGCGGGATGCAGTTTCGGTATAAATCAGAGAAGCGTAGAGAACAAACAAGAGGAAGGAAAGAAAGCGGGGACGAACAACATCAAAAGAAAGATATCTTACGAGCCTCAACCCTCGGATCGTGTGCGCGCCTGAAGCAAACCGTCCATTTCGGCAACATCCCGCATCGCACCCAGTGCCTGAAACCTGTTGCGAGCCACTTCAAAAGCTTCGTACGCCTGGCCAGCCTGCCCCCGAGCCGCAGCCATTTTGCCCAGATCCCGGTGCGCCTCCGCCGCGCCCAGCGGATTGGAATACTCCTCGCTGAGCCGCAAGCTGTCCCGAAACATACTCTCCGCCGTATGCCAGCGCCCACGCAATGTAAACAACCGTCCCATCAAACGATAGGCATCTGCTTCAATCACACGATTGCCAATTTTTCGACAAACATCAAAAGCGCGGGCACAACAAAGTGCAACCAGCGAAGTATCGCCCAGCTCCAGCAATACTTCCGCCCGTGCCAGATGAATATTTGCCATCACGTCAAACTGCTGATTCTCTCGTGCAATTTCGAAACCAAGTTCATAACACTTCATGGCCGCATTCCAATCCTGCCGGTCCGCATGCGTCATGCCCAGGTTGTGATATGCCCGGGCCTGGCCTCTGATATTGCCGATTTCCCTGCAAGTCTTCAAGCAAGATTCGTACTGTGAAACCGCAGCGTCCAGATCGCCACGAATGGTAGAAAGCACCGCCAGATTGTTGAGCACATTCACCTCAATGCCCCGATCTCCGGCTGTCCTTGCACGCCCCAACCCTTCGCGGTACGCCTCTTCCGCCGCATCGTATTCACCGCGTTGCATAAACACCTCACCCCGATTCGACGCCACCCGTGCCAGGCCCTGCTCG
>JAQCGA010000255.1 GCA_027619145.1 bacterium
CTCCAACACCACCGGTTTCCCTTTGCGTCTTTGCGAGAGATCGCCTTTTCTTTTAGGAACCCATCATGCCCCCCAGAGAATCCACCATCCGCCTGATGACCCGCCTGGCCATTGAACACAACGCCGTCAACCTCTCTCAGGGCATCACAGACGAACCCGCCGCTTACGAACTCATCTGGGGCGGCTTTGCCGCAGCCCTCGGCGGTACAGACGAAGGCCTGGCCCACCTGGAAACCCTCACCCTCGGACAAATCGCGCAAGAACAAAAACTCTCACCCGATGCCCTGCTCAACCTCTCCCTGAAAGACCTGCTATCCCGCCTGCACAACACCCAGGACCGATTCAGCCAGTACTCGTACCCCTTTGGCCTGCCCGAATTGCGCGAAGCCATTGCAGACTACACCGCACGTTTCTACGGTCTGCGCCCCAACCCTGAAACTCAAATCACCGTCACCCTCGGCGCTACCGAAGCCCTCTCTTCTGTCCTCCGCGCCGTCTGTAAACCCGGAGATGGCATTGTCATCTTCCAACCCTTTCACGAAATGTACCCCGCCCAGGCAAACCTCTTTGGTCTCCAGCCCCGATACGTCACCCTTCGAGAAAATTCGAACACTGGAACCTGGGATCTGGATCGTGAAGAACTCGCAGCAACCGTACCCGGCGCACGCGTCCTCATCCTCAACACCCCACACAACCCAACGGGCAAAGTATTCACCGAAGATGAGCTCCACTTCATCGCCGATCTCTGCGAACAACACAATCTCCTGCTTATCACCGACGAAATCTACGAACACATCCTTTTCGATAACCGGACGCACCATCTCGCAGCCGCCTTCAACAACATGGCTGAACGCACCTTCATCATCAACGCGATCTCCAAAACCGGAAATGCCACCGGCTGGCGAATCGGCTGGGTCATATCACCAGAAGCCTTTACCCCACAAATCCGGGCCATCCACGACACCCTTGTCATACAAGCACCCACACCGCTCCAAAAAGGTGCCGAACGTCTGCTTCGCCTGAACGAATCCTTCTACCGGAAGATCCACACCCACTACGTCCCCAAACGAAACCTCCTCCATCGGAGTCTCATAACCGCCGGGTTTCAGGTGTCCCCTCCGGAAGGTGCCTACTACTTCTTTGCAAACTACCGACAGGTTCCTGCATTAAAACATCTGGAACCCATGGATGCCGCCCTCTTTCTCATCCGAGAAATCGGCGTGGCCTCTGTTCCTGGCGACAACTTCTACCGCACTGGAGACGAAGGGAAAAACTATCTGCGTTTCTCCTTCTGCCGCAAACTGGAAACCCTGCAAGAGGCCACCCGGCGACTTGCAAAACTCTCCGCTTGACCCATCTCATATTCCTGCCTACCTTGAAAAAGTAAGGCCATTGCCCAGGCACCACAGGTAGTCAACCTTCCGCGGCATCTGAGCGATCGTTTAAACGATCACCAGCCCGCAAAAACTACCTTGGGTCCCTCTGGCAGTGGCCCTTTTTTATTGCTTATCCCGCCAGCGCATCCATCAGCGCTTGCGCAATCACCATATGCCCTGAATGGTTCGGGTGCACCGGCTCCGGACAAAACGTATCTGCATCCCGGTGTTTCAGGTGTTCCTGAAACACGTCGTGCAAATTCACCAGCAACGTACCATACTTCTTGCTCATCTTCTCCACCACACCAATATACTCAGGAATAATTTCCAGCACCTGACTCCGAAACGTCTGCCCAGACCGATCCGCTGAAATATAAAATGGCGTAATCAACACCACCGGACACCCCAGCTCCTTCTTCGTCACATCCAGAATCTCGTCAAAAATCTCCTCAAACTGTGCCGGGTCTACCCCATCTGCTGCACCGCGCAAATGACTGTGTAAATCGTTAATCCCAATCTTAATCGACAACCGATCCGGTTTATGGTACAGCATATCGTCTCGCCACCGGTCTTTTAAATTTGTCACCCGGTTTCCACCAATCCCTTTATTGATATATCGAACCCTGCGATCCGGAAAGCGTGCTGTGGCCAACTCCGTAAACATCCGCACGTACCCGCTGCCCAGCGGTGCTTCCGCCCCCCGTCGGCCGCAGTCTGTAATACTATCTCCAATAAACAAAAACGTCTCACCGTCCTGAATCCAGCAGTCGCTCATCGAACCCTCCCTGTGAATGAACATCTATCGAACACGTCTACTTTGTCTGACTTTCATACACAGATCGCATCAACTCAAACGTATCACCTGCTTGCAAATCACATACAGAAAACCGATCTCCCGCCTCCATCGCCAACGCTGATTCCGAATCTATAAACCGGAACAAATTCACCTTCACCTTCTCTTGTGCATCGCTCTGGATACCAGCTACGTAGGCCCGTTCAGCAAACCCTTCCGTATCCGGCCCCGCCGTCTCAAGTGCTCCTACTGGTTTCCCGTCCACACAAATCACCTTCCCGTCGAACAACCCCGAGCACATTTCCATTTTCGTCATACACGTATCCGTCGCAAACACGCCCGCTTCCCGATTCACCGAATGTACAGAACCCTCGGACAGAATCAACCCCAAATTGAGCCCAATCCGAAACCGATCATCCTCCAACGCTTCCACCTTCTGAATTTCATAGCTTGAATTACACGGATACGCCGGATTCCTGAACACAATCACCTCACCCACCTCAGGAACCTGTCCCGGTTTGAGTCGAATCACAACACCCTGCTCCAAATCTACGGACTCGATTTCTCCAGAGGCAATTCCATCCCCTGCCAGCACCTTGTCACCAAACCGGATCTCCGTACCCTGCACCAGCTGCAGCGCGCACGCACCCGCATCGCGCACCGTAATCCGGGCAACTTCTCCATCAAACGTCACGCGCTCCCCCTCAACCTCCGCTTCGCACACCACCCCGTCCTCTAAACGTCGAAACAAATATTCCACACAATCTACCAACTCCACCCTCACACCTACCCCCCCGGATACCGCCACGGATTCTATATCCCGAATACATGGTGATCCCTGAAACGGCTCCAGCACCGCAACGAACACCGTCTCCTCCGCCTTACTTCGTGCAGCCACACACGCATCCCACGGACTCCTTCCATAAAACCCGAATCCCTCCCCCTTACCCGTAATCACTTCCCGCCCGGGCGCACCGGCCATCGTCAATCGAATCCCCGTATCCGTCTCATCCCCCACCCGCCAGGTTGCAGACCATACGTCCCCACACTGCGCCCGCGCTACATCCTGAATGTACCCGAACCCTGGTGCATCTCCGAACGCCACATCCCGTCCGGCCAGCGTCCCTCCTTGCTGGCGCTCCACCTCCAGACCTTCCGGCAAATCCAGCTCAAAATTCTCGCCACTTTCTCCACTCAAACTGCGAAACATATAATCGTGTTGCTTGCCCCCTTTTACCCGAAACACATCCCACACAAATGCCCCAGAATCCGGCACATCCACCAGAACCATCGTCCGCTCGTACACCTCGGCTACTCCCGGATACGCCTTCTCTCCCGATGCGCAAACCACCTCCATCCCCGGCGTGCGCCCGAGCAACTCCAGGCTACCCATCCCAATCGCCTGCGACTCCCCGTCAATACATACCGTTGCATGGCTCACCGTATGCTTCTCCCACCCATCCACCTTCTTATGCGTAAACGTCGTCGGGTATCCCAGGTCACACGCCAGATCGTACCCGCGTGTAATCAGATGAAAGCTCAGCTTATCCCTGTGTCCATGGCCCGCGTTTCCTTTGCCGTAGTTCAACACCAGATGCGCGCGCGTCTCCGGATTTTCTCCCGTACGCAAAATCGCAATCCCCGAATCGTGGAACACCCGCGTCTCCGGTACAAACAGAGCCATCTCCCCCCGAATCTCCTCTGCATGAAACAACAACTCGGGACCTGCGTACCGCTCGCGAATCCGATCCGCATCTCCGCCTGAAAGCGCAAGCAACCGCTCCCGGGACTGCACGTCACCCGTAAAGATATACGTCCATTCCTCCATCTCGCACACCCCATACGGGTCCAGCACCCTCATCCTTGAATCTGCACCCCCGGTATCTCCAATCGCAGGTATCCGGCCATCGCAAAGAATATCTCTGGCAAATGCCACCGCTTCCCGAAATCGCAACCTCGAATCTTCAAACAGATTTAACTGCTTCATCGAAAATATCCGCTCCAGAAGCGTTCGAGTTGTACCTACCGCATATCCAGGAGCATCGTACCACCATTTCCCATCCCGAAACATATTGTTCGTCAAATTCACCGCCAGACCGTACCGTCCATCCACCGCCTCATCAATCAATGCCTGGTTATCCAGCATCGCCCCCACCGCACACAGTACCATCCCCTCACGCACAATATAATCACCCGTCTGAATTGCCATGGCCCGGTGCAACCACTCGTACATATATCCAAACAAATTGTGCTGAATATTGTACCGCAAATCCTCAAAATCCACCTTCCCATCCCCGTTATAATCACAATCTCCCTTTGACCGAAAGAAAGCCAGCAACGCCTCATCCTCCAACATCTCGTCCAGAATCAAATCGTACGCTACCACACAATCATAAATCGGCCATTCCTCCCAGCTCACCTGCACCAGGTACCCGCGCGTCAGCGGACGCTGCTCATCCACTGTCCCGTTATAAAATCGGTACACCTCCGCCAGACGGTTCAGCATCACACCCGCCTTATGCGCATATCGTTTGTCTCCCGTCAACGCATACGCGTGCGACAACTGCACAATCGCCGTCTTTCCAGTATATGCTTCCTCTGATGGTATCGTAAGCTCATAAGGATGATAAAACAGCTTTGACAGAACGTAATACCGCCAGGCCGCTTGAAAATGGTACACCGTACCCGCATTCGGAAATCCCTCCGGCGCGGCCCATCCATCCCCATCATCCCACACCTCCACGAGTTCACCCGTACCAGGATTTTCCACCTTCGCCCCATTGAACCACCACTCCCCACCAAGCACACACTGCCACCGGTACGCCAGCGCCGTATTCGTCTGCATACACCGCCGCCCGCCACCGTGAATTGGACAACCCCGCTCGTAACTCGGTGAAATCGCTCTGGGGTTCTCGGGCGGAATCATCTCGTAAATAAATGCATCTTCCTTCTTCAGCCACCAGTTCGCATCTTTTAAAATCTTCTCTGCCTGTGTCCGGCCCCAGGTTGCCACCTCCATATTTCGCCGCGCCCGTTCAATCTCCACCGAACCCACCGGGCCCGTCCCGGACTGCGTCTTCACCACATTGTCGATCCGTTCCAGAGTCTCCTGCGTAACCGGCTCACGCATCGTCCGGTAATTCGCCTCCCACTCCTCCGTCAGCGCATCCCGAATCTCCAGGTACGCTACCTCCCGTTCCTCTAAAAACTCTCCGAACACTTCCACTTCCGCAACCTTCATCACATCTGGCATTCCTTTAGCTCCACAACCCACATCCTGCCAGATTCGTACTGCCTCCACATCGGCGGACCCAACCTCTATCTTCGTCACCTGCTCCGGCATCTCCCGCTCAACCGTTGCAAGCCGTTCCCATGCGCCATTTCTCCACCCCTGCACTTCAAACGAACGGGACGTCGCATACGCCCCTGCCCGCCCCCAGTACACCAGCACCTGGTCAACACGCGCCGGAAACCGAAACACCACCGCAGCCCACTGCGGCAGCTTCTCGGACGCAGATGTCCAGGCCGCCTCTGCTGTGGAGTTCCCCTCGAATGTATTCACACCGTCATTAATTCGGGTCGAATAGTTGGCGTATGAAATACAACTCACGTATGCTCGACCACCCTCTTTTTGCAGTGCCAGATTCTTCATCTTTCTCTCCCTACTGCCAGGTATTTACGCCGTCACAACCGTAGGCCGGTAACAACACAAAATGATCCTCCGTTTCCACCAACCGCTCAGACAGTAGTCGATGGTGCCGGGCAACCTCTTCCTGATGATCCGGATCATCAATTAAATTCTTTTGTTCACACGGATCATTCTCCAGATCAAAAAACTGCCAGGGCTTCCCACCCACCTGGTTGTCACCTTTCACAACGTACTTATACCGGGCCGTACGGAACCCTCGCCATACCTCATCGTAAAAGATCAGCCCTTTTCGTAACTCCGCTACAAACTCCAGCAGAACACCGTCCCGCTCCAGCCCATCGACCTCCCCGTGTATCAACGGTGTCAGATTCGCACCCGGTAGTGGGTTCTGTGGCTTCAACCCTGCAAACCCCAGGATCGTCGGGAACAAATCCTCGGTCGCAATCGGATCCGAAATCACCGCTCCCGCTCGTTCAGGAACCCGAGGGTCGTACACCACCACCGGAACCCCCATGGA
>JAQCGA010000256.1 GCA_027619145.1 bacterium
GGCCACGCGCGGCAATGTCTTCGGATGCGGCAAAGCCGGAGGTGTGGCAGACGAAGCTTTCGGGCATGATGGTGGTGAGGCCGATTTCGTCGCGGAGTTTTTTCAGGTCGTCCGGGCGTTTGGCCACTTCGGCGGCGTCGCAGAACCAAATGAGGTGTTTTGGATGGGTTGGCATGGGGATTCCAGTTATGAGGTTATGGCAAGGTTACCTGGCCGTCGCTGCTGGTGATTAGAAGTTCGTTTTTGGAGACGAGGATGCGGTCTGTCCAGCCGGGGCCGTGGATCTCGAGGTTCTGGCTTTCGAGTGGTTGCCAGGTAAGATCGGGATTTTCTTGCGAATTGGGAAGTAAGGCGAAGAGCGCCGTTGTTTCTGCGGCCTGCCAGCTTGCGCGGGCGACCTGGTTGTTGAACTCGGGTTTGGAGGAAATGGGACGCCAGCGGCCTTTGTCGAGATGGAGATCGACGAAGGGGGGGACGACGGTGGTGAGTTGGGTGCGGCCGGGTTCCAGGGAACGCCAGGCGTTGGCAGAGAGGCCAGGCCAGGTGATGTCGCGTTTTGTGAGGTGGGTTCCGGGTGCTTCCGGTGGGGAGGTGGAACGGATCTGCCAGGTGTACTGATGGAGGGTGTCTGCGACGATTCGGTCGAAGACGAGTACGTAGCGGTTTCGTACCAGGGCGAGGGTGCGTTGGATGGTGGTGTTCTGGTAGCGGATGGTGACGGTGGCGTGGCGGACGGGGCCTTCGGTCTGAACGCTGGAGAGTTCGCCGGGGGTGTTCTGGGCCGGGCCTTCTCCGTCGATAAGGATCACATTGTGGAATTCTGCACCGAAGTAGTCGCGGCTTTTCCAGTGGTCGTAGCCGGAGTCTGCGGCGAGGACTTCATCCTGGTATGTCAGTACAAAGTGGCCGGCGTCGCCCTGGCTGTAGGTTTTGTACCGGTGTTCCAGCGGCCAGGTACCATCTTTTCCGGCAAACCAGACGGCGGTGGTTTCGGGACCCCAGTTTTCGCGCAGGACGACGGTTTGGGATTGAGGGAAAGCCCGGGAGGCCGGTGGGGGCTCGCCGGGAATATCGTCGTTGTAACGGGCCAGGGCGATGTGCATGTGGTAGAGGTGTGGAACGGGGTTCGGCGGGAGGTTGAAGGCGCGGTGGAACAGGGGGGCGAGGTCCTGGCCGTAGCGCGAGTTGGAGAGCAGAGAGAAGAAGCCCAGGCCCATACCGGACTCGCAGGTTCCCCAGGGGACAAGTTCGCCGTTGGCCATGAGCTGGTAGGCGGCAAAGATGAGCCATTCGCGGAAGCGGGGGTTTTCGAAGAAGTAGGCACCGGTTGCGCGTTCGCAGGCGATGGCGAAGGGGGCGAACTGGACGTTCATATAATTTGTATAACCTGCACCTTCTACAAAGTGGCCGCCGGGACGGAAGAACCAGAGGTTTTCCTGGCGCTGGATTTCTCGCAGAGCGCATTCGAGCCATTTGGATGGACCGTTCGGGCTGTCTGTGTATTCGGATAGGGTGAAGGCGGCCATGCCCAGGGCGGATGCGGCCAGGGTGCGCTGGTTGCCGTAGTTGGCACCGCCCTGAGGACCCCCTTCGAGGATTTCATAATAGTGGTCGGCTTCGGAGGCGATTTTGTTTCGGATGGTTCGGTGATCTTCTGGCGTGAGGCCTTCCCAGGAGGCGAGGAGGTCGTAGGCGACAATGTAGTCTGCAAATCGGTGGGAGCTGGGTTCCAGGTACCCTTGTGGTTTTTGCCGCCAGATGGGGTTTTCCAGCAGGTTGGTTCTGGATTTTTGTGCTTCGGTTTCGTCGTTCAGGAGCCACCAGGTGAGGGCGGGGGTGCTGCGAACGCTGTGGGTTTTGAGTTCTTTCCACCAGGAGGCCCAGGGTTCCTGGTGGAGGCGTGCGTTCATGGTTTCCCGGTCGGTTTCGTCGTAGAAGAGGTTGGGATGTTTTTCTTTGGACAGGGTCAGGTTCTGGATTTGTTGCACAGTTTTATCTCCTGGGGGTGTTTTGTCCTGGGCTCCGCAGGATAGGGGGATGAAGATGAGGGTGAAGAGGATGCAGAGGCGAAAGGTCATGAGCTGTGGACCCCACTTATGGATTTGTCAATGAGGCGATGGTCTTCGTATTCGAGGAAGAGGCCGTCCAGAAGGAAGGACCGTGTGGGTTCGCCGTTGTTAAGTGTGATGACCGCCAGGCTACCGTCGGTGTCTATGGGACCGGTACGGCCGACCTGGGTGTGGAGTGCGGGGGTGGCGGCTACGATGTGCTGTGTGCCGTCTGGCCAGGTGAAGAGAAAGCCGGAGCGTTCCGGAGAGAGCGGTTCGATATTTACTTCTGGTGGGGTTGCCCCCTGGAAGGGGAGCAAGAGGGTGACGAGGGAACTTGTGGAACGCTGTGCGCTACCTGCCATCGCAAAAAGGGGCGCGGGATGGTATTCTCGTTTCTGGTCGGGGAGCCAGCCGAGGAGAGGGTCTTTTTCGCCTTCGTGGATGGTGAAACTGAGATCGTCGCTTGCGTGGAGAGATTGGATGAGGAGGTTGGTGTCTACGCTGCCGGTCCATGCGGCACGACGTTTTTCATCCAGGGTACAGGGGCCGGAAGGGAATTGCCAGTGGGCGGCGTAAGGCTGGCCTTTGCCATCTGTGGAGAGCAGGTCGAAGACGAGTGCGGCCCTGCCTTTAAGCCAGAGGAGAACGCGGTCGTGAATGCCGAAGGTGCCGGTGCCTTTTCCGTTGCTCCAACCCCAGGTGTATTCGCCGGGGAAATACCCGCCTGCGTACCGGGAGGCGATCACGGAGAGGTCGTCCTGGATGTGTACGGTGCGGGTGTCCGGGTTTGCTTCGGTCTGGTTGAGGCCGCCGATGTTGAGGGTATTGTGTGCGCGGGTGGATTTTCCGTGGGGTGCGTACGGGTCGCTCATCTCGTAAGAGAAGACGCCGGGGTCACACAGGAGCATGCGGTTGCCAGCGTAGAGGTTGACGGAGAGGCGGCTGAGGTGACAGTGGCCACCGCCCCACCGGGTGGCGTCGAAGGTGAGGAAGGTGGCGTCTGCGGCCCAGGATTCGCGGAGGAAGAGTTGTCCGGCGCTGGAGAAATAGCGAGAAGGTTGTTGGTTCAGGTCGAATTCTGGGTCGTCTGCGAGGCCGGCTTCTTCGAGGAAGGCCTGGCGGGTTTTGATTGTGGGAATGTGGCCGGGGCCGGGAGTCCAGGAGCCACCGTCGTGGAGGCCGCAGGGGCCGCCATCCGGCGCGGCGGAGCAGACGAGGTAATCCCACATGCGAGCGGCACGGCGGGTGTCGATTTGCAGACCGGCATCTGGACGGGCTTGAGAGAGCCTCCAGAGGCGGGTGAAGAGATTGCACATCCAGCTGTGGTAGCTGGGGTTGTGTTCTTCGTGGGAACCGTCCGAGTGGATTTGCCGGTGGAAAGTTTCGTTGAGGTGGCGTACGGCGAAAGGGACGTGTTCTTCCAGACCGGGCACGAGCAGGCCGCAGAAGAGGAGACAGTCCAGGTGGCTGATGCGCCAGTTGCCTGTTGGGGTGAGGTGTGCGGCCAGGCAGGCGAGCTGACCCTGGGAGGATTCGAGCATGCGCTGGAGGAAAGCTTCGTCGTAGTGTGGGCTTTTGGCGAAGGCGGGAACAGTTCCCCACCAGCCGGGCATGACGCCCTGACCCATGCGGATGGAAACGTTGAGGGTATTGTCTCCGGGGCCGGGTGGGTCTTCGGCACGGTAGGTGTGCTGGTCCATCCAGTCTTCAATGGTGGCCCGGGCAATGGCGGGGAGTTCTTCGTCTCCGGTTTCGCGGTACACGGCGGCGAGGTGCTCGAGCCAGAAGAAGCGGTTGAGCTGGGCGGGCCATTCCTGGTGGGCGACGTGTTTTCCGGTCCAGTCGATATTGCGGTGGCCGACCTGGACTTCCCGGTGGTCGTAGAAGAGTACGATGCCAGCCTTGAGGGCGCTTGCCCAGCGGTGTGACACTTTGGGGTCGAGCGCGGGTTTTGTGCCGGCGGCTTTTTCCAGGGCACGGTGGTTTTCAACAATGGCTTCGAGCAGGGAGGGCATGGTGGATCTCCGTTATAGAGTTTCTTCGGCCCGGTAGGCTTCGGCCAGGAGAGAGACGGGGTGTTTGACGGTGATGGGGACGTTGCACCGCTGGGCACCGTGTACGAGTTGGACGATGCAGCCGGGGTTGCCGGTGGTGACAACCGGGGCATGTGTGTTTTTGATATGGGACATTTTTCGATCCAGAAGTTGCATGGACATGTCGGGTTGGGTGATGTTGTAGACGCCAGCGCTGCCGCAGCACCAGTCGGATTCGGTGAGTTCGATCAGTTCCAGATTTGGAATGGATTGGAGGATGCTGCGAGGTTGAGTGGAAATTTTCTGGCCGTGTTTGAGGTGGCAGGATTCGTGGTAGGTGACGGTTTGTGTTGGACCGGTCCGGGGTGGACGGAAGTTGATTTCGACGAGGAACTCGTGGATGTCTTTAATCTTATGACTCCAGATGCGTGCGCGTTCGGCGTATTCTGGATCGTCTTCGAGCAAACGGTCATAGTGTTTTGCGTGGGAGCCGCATCCGCCTGCGTTGGTGATGATGGCGTCCAGGTGTTCGGGATCGAAGGCGTCAATGTTGATGCGGGCGAGCTGGCGTGCGGTTTCGAGTTCGCCGTTGTGGCCGTGGAGAGAACCACAGCATTCCTGGGCTTCAGGGAGACGGACTTCGCAATTATTTTGCTGGAGGGCGTAGATGGTGTCTGCATTGATGTTTGGAAAGGCGATGTCCTGGATGCAGCCGGAGAGGAGGGCCACGCGATATTGCGGTGAGGTTGGATTTTGTGCGCGGCCGTGGTCCCGGAAGGCGGCGTCGGTAAAGGGGTGGCCGATGGTGGGGGTGAGGGGTTCGAGTTCTCGGAGTGAGGTGGGCAGGAGGTTGAGGAGGCCGCTTTTGCGTACGAGAGATTGCAGGCCGGTGCGCTGGTAGATACGGAGAAGGCGGCCCAGGGCGTGGAGGCGTTCGCGGGAGGTGAAGAGCCAGTTGAGGGCGAGGGTGCGGATGGAATTGCGTTTGGGATTTTCGAGGATGCCAACGCGTTCGATTTCGGCGCGGGCGTGTTCGAAGAGGTTGGCGTAGTCCACACCGGCGGGGCAGGCGGTCTGGCAGGCGAGGCAACCCAGGCAGAAGTAGAGTTCGTCTGCAAAGGCAGCGGTGACGTCCAGGCGGTCGTCTGCAACGGCGCGCATCATGGCAATGCGGCCTCGAGGGGAAGATTTTTCGTTGAGGGTGGCGTCGTAGGTGGGGCAGGTGGGCAGGCACATGCCACAGTGCATGCATTGCTGGAGGACGGAGTAGTCGAGATTTTTGAGCAAGTTTTCTGAGGATGACATTTCAGGAAATATCCAATCGTTACCGTGTTTAGGAAACATTCATTATGGCCCGGACATCGTTTGTGTGGGTTTGAATTTCGTAGGGGCGAATCTTGTATTCGCCCGAATGAGGGGAATACGGTTTCAACCACCCCTCGCGGGCGATCACAAGGATCGCCCCTACGCCAATGTGAAAAACGTTTGAAATCCGGGCCGGTACCGTGTCCGCGAAACATTAATCGAAAATTTTCCCGGGGTTGAGGATGTTGTTTGGATCGAAGGTTTGTTTGAGTTGTTTCATGGTGTCCATGGCTACAGGGCCGAGGGCGGCAGGGAGATAGGGTTTTTTGGCCAGGCCTACGCCGTGTTCGCCAGTGATAGTGCCACCCAGTTCTATGGTGTAGTCGAAGATTTCCTGCATGGCTTTTTCCACGCGTTCCATTTCTTCTGTATTGCGTTCGTTGGTGAGGATGGTGGGGTGCAGGTTGCCGTCGCCCATGTGGCCGAAGGTGCCAATTTTGAGCTGGTGGGTTTCGGCAATTCCCTGGATGCGGGCAATCATGCGGGCCAGTTCGCTGCGCGGTACGGTGACGTCTTCGAGGATGACGGTGGGCGCGAGGCGGGCCAGGGCGCTGAAGGCGGATCGCCTCGCGGTGGCCAGTTTGAGGGCTTCGTCTGCGGTTTGTGCGCGGCGGACTTCTCGGGCACCGTGTTGATTGGCAATTTGTTCAATTTGCTGCGCCTGTTCTTCGACTTCGGCGGGATGGCCGTCCACTTCCATGAGGAGGACGGCTTCCACATCCAGAGGCAGGCCCACGTGCGCAAAGTCTTCCACACATTCTACGGTGACGCGGTCCAGGAATTCCAGGGTGCAGGGGACGATTTTGTTCTGGATGATGGCAGAGATGGTTTGTGCGGCTTCGGTCATGCTGTTGAAGTAAGCGAGCATGGTTTTTTTTGCGGCGG
>JAQCGA010000257.1 GCA_027619145.1 bacterium
CCAGGAAACCGGCCAGTGTGAACTCGCTGCCGTCTCAGACCGTCATGGAGACACCGCGCGGCGTGTGGCCCGTCAGCTTCAATTGAACCAATCTGGCAATATTGCCGCTTTCGAAACCTCCTCCGACCTCGTCAATGCCGGCATTGCAGACGCTGCATTTGTGGCCTCCCGCACAGAACACCACGAACCAGATACCCGGCCATTCATCCAGGCCGGTCACCGGGTCCTCCTGGAAAAACCACTCACAGACAACTTGAAAACGTCCATCGACTTTGCCCGGTATCTCTCCGCAAAACCAGACCGTTCCCGAGCGGTCATGCAAGCCTTCATGAGGCGATTCGACGGCCCGCTTCTGCATGCACAGGCCCTTCTCCAAAGTGGGTGCATTGGCACCCCATTCAAAATGGTCTCCGCCCTCGAAGACCCACTGCCTCCGCCCGTAGGCTACCAGAGTCCAGGCATTCTGCGTGACATGGCCGTCCATAACATAGATGAAACCATCTGGCTTCTGGGCCGCACCCCAGAAGCCGCCTATGCCGTAGGTGCCAACCTCTATACCCATCGCATCACCACCGTCCAGGAAGACTACGACGACGGTTTTCTCCAGCTCTGGTTCCCTGGCAACACCATTGCCCAAATTCAAGTAAGCCGGAACCACGTAGCCGGATACCGCAATGAAACCTGGATTTATGGAGAAAAAGGACTCATCCACGTGGGCCACTTCCAGGAAAACCCGCTGTGCGTTACGGTAGAAGCCCTCGGACCACAGGGCCCCATCCAGCGCAAAGACTTCACCCTCCGAAATTATGGCCCCGACGTACCCGTCTTCATCCAGCGCTTCGGCCCCGCATACAAGACGGAACTGGCCTACTTCGTGGCCCGCTGCCTGGCAGATGAACCCTTCAGCGTAACCCACGAAGACGGCCTCAACGCAATGCTAACCGCTGAAGCCGGTGGAAAATCCATGGAAACCCTCAACCGCGTGAAGGTCGAATACCCATCGTAAATGCGAGCAACCGTTCAGAATAGATATCTGGACTCCCGCCACACTCCTGCAAAAAGAGGCCCTGTTATGCCCCGTACCCAGCGCCCCCGCGTTCGAGAAGCAGGCATCACCATTGGTACCGGAACCCCCGGACGCCACAATGCAATTACGGACGTTCCCGGCGTCCGCGTAGGCCACGTCACCCTGCTCCGGGGCGAAGGCGAACTGGAGATTGGAAAAGGCCCGGTTCGCACCGGCGTCACGGCAATCCTTCCTCCTGGAAACAACTGGTACGACGAACCTGTAGAAGCCGGTCATTTCATCTTCAACGGCTCTGGAACCGTAGCCGGACTCTCCCTCATTGATGAATACGGTCGCATCGAAACCCCGGTCCTCCTCACCAACTCCCTCAGCGTGGGCACGGCATTCGAAGGCATCGTCGCCTACATGGTCGAACACGTCTTCAAACCCCGTGGCCACGTCCCCTGGTTCAACCCGGTTGTTGGAGAAACATCCGACGCGTCTATGAGCGACATTGGTGGCCTCCACGTACGACCGGAACACGCCGTACAGGCCATCGAAATTGCAACGGATGGCCCTGTTGCAGAAGGCAACGTGGGTGCTGGCACCGGCACCCGGGCCATGGGGTACAAGGCGGGCATTGGCACCTCGTCTCGCCTTGTCGAAATTGAGGGCGAAACCTCTACCGTAGGCGTACTTGTTCAGGCCAATTTTGGCGGTACCCTCACCGTTTGCGGCATCGACATGGCCACCCCGTTGTCCACTCCAACGCAACCGGAAGGGATTGGCAGTTCGATCATGATCATTGTGGCCACAGACGTGCCACTCTCCAACCGCCTGCTCAACCGCATATCCAAACGCGCCGTTCTGGGCATGGCCCGCACCGGGTCCAGCGGCGGCCACGGCAGCGGAGACTACATCATATCTTTCTCAACCACCCAGCGCAGACCAGAAGACAAACCCGCCACCAGACAAGCGCTCATCGAGCATGAAACCCATATCAACACCGTCTTCCAGGCCGTGGCCGACGCCACCGAAGAGGCCATCCTCAACTCCCTCTTCAAAGCCGAAACCGTCACCGCGCCCGATGGAAAAACCTGGGAAGCCGTCCCCGTGGACCGCATCGTCCAGATCCTGAACTCCCACGGCCTCATCCATCAACCCGGCGCCTAACCCTGTGCTCAGTCTTCGCGCCTTTGCGTGACACCTTGCTTCTACCTGGAGGCCGGGCAGGCACAGGGGCCTGCCCCTACTGAAAAACCTGTAACACCACTGAATCCCCTTTGCGTCTTTGCGTCTTTGTGTGACCCGCCTTTGATCTCATCCCCTCAGCGGAAAGTCCACCCGGCAATTCCCCCCATGGTGCGACTTCAACATTCCCAGCATCAGCTCCAGCGTCTTCCGCGCCTCCCGGCCTGGAGACACCAGATCCCCACCGTTTTCCAGCACATGGATCAATTCCCCCACCGCCCCCAGTTGCCGCTCCATCATATACCGTTCCACCGGAATCGTAGAAACATCCCATCGCACGTGTGACTTCCCCAACACCAGCTTCGCTTCCCGGTCCGAAATCTGGACCTGTCCGCCCTCGCACGTCAAATAAAACTGGAATCCAGGAAACTCCACCTTGCTTGAATTATAAAATGCCCGCACCCCATTTTCAAACCGGATATACGCCGAGACCGAAGGGTCCGTCGCAGGATCTTTCCCGCCATCTCCCTGGTATTCGGTAAAATGTTCAAATCCCTCTTCCAGTTCTGCCATCACCCAGGCAGGATCGCCTTCTGCAAAAAAACAAATCATGTCCAGCAAATGCGTCCCGTTCCGGAACAACATCGCCCGCTTGCTAAACATTTCGCATACCACAGTCCGAAGCGGACCAATCTCGCCGCTGCGAATCAACTCCCGAGCCTGCAGATAGGAAGCCGCCCACCTGCGGGAATGTTCAATCGACAACAACACCCCGTGCTTCTCGGCCGCCGCAATCATCCGGTCTGCATCCGCCAGCGATGTGGCAATCGGCTTTTCACACAAAATGGCCTTCGCTCCACTTTCGGCCGAAGCTACCGTCAGATCTGCGTGCGCGTGATCTGGCGTCACCACACTGACCAGATCCGGCTTCTCCTTTTCCAGCATTTCCCGGTAATCCGTGTACAGCCGCACATCTGGCCACACATCTTTCCACTGCTCGTAAAAAGCATCCAGCGCTTCCTGCCGTAAATCACACACCGCCGCAAGTTCCGTTTGAGGATGACGGTAATACGATGCTGCGTGCGACCGGGGCATTGCCCCATACACCGGTAGCTTCGGATTCTCTACGGACCGCAGGGCCCCAATCCCCGTTAGCCCCACGATCACTGCACGATATTCCGTATCTGGCATCTGACTTCTCCTTGTCGTCTCTCCTCAGTCCAGTAGCCCGTCGATCACCTGGTCCGTTTTGGGAATCAGCGGATGTTTGTCATCCTTCAACGGTAAATCCACGAAAGTTCCTCTTTCTGAAGACTGGTAGCACGCCGTTGTAATTTGCGCCACAGCCAGACCATCCGAAAGCCCCATCACCGGCTCCCGGTCCTGTTCGATGCAATCGATCAGCTCCTGTACGCAGGACTCAGAATGTCCCAGCCTTGGCTGCGGCACCTCCACCGGTTCCCCATTGTGCTGGCACGTCTCCGCATCCGCATGCACCCACACCCCCTCACACACCAGATCCAGTATATTCAACGAAGGTGCCACCTGCTTCACCTTGCTCCGCCCCGTTACAACCGTTGCCACAAACCCTTCATACTCGCACACCAGCGTACTCATATCTTCTGTTCCAAATTGCTTATACTCCTCCCAGTACGCATTCTCCATATGGCAGAACACCCGCCGGGGCATCCCGAACAAGTGGTGCATAAAATCCACCGCATGGCTCCCCAGATTCATCAACTCCCCGCCCCCATTCAAACGCGGTGCCGTGGGATAACTGACATACTGCATCAGGTCACTGTCCGGAAACTGCCGAATGAAGTGGTGCGTGTACGCCGTAATCTTCTTGAACATGCCCGCACGTACATCCGCCGCAAACTTAGCCAGGCCCGGCACATACCGAATGGGATAACTCACCACAATCTTCACACCCGAACCCCGCGCCGCCTCTACCATGGCCTGCACTTCCGCCACCGTGCGCCCCATCGGTTTATCCACCAGCACGTGTTTCCCACACGCCACGGCCTTCTGAATGAGGCTCCGTTTCAAATAAAAATCCGTTGCAATAGACACAATATCAACGTCCGTATTTTCCAACACCGCATCATAATCTTCTACGCAGGTTACCCCAAACTTCTGCTCCAACGGCTTCGCCTTCTCTGCATTGTGCTCTGCCGCTGCCACGATCTTGCAATCATCACGCGCCGCCAGAATTGGCCCGTAGCTCATCTGGTGTGCTCGGTTTCCGAGAAGTCCAATGCCATATATCATTCCATCCTCCTGTATCAACATCACAACTCAACGCCAGTCCTCCTGCCGGGAAGAATGGGTTTCATCGCTCAAAATCCCATACGGACTTTCTGATGTGAGCGCTTCATAGGCTCTCCTCTGCGTGCCTACAGGCTATTTAAGGCCTGCTCGAAATCCGCGCACAGATCGTCTGGGGATTCAATGCCCACAGCCAGGCGGATCAGCCGATCGCTGATGCCCACCGCTTCACGTTCCTCCCGAGACAAGCCCGAATGCGATGTGGTTACCGGCCGCGTGATCAACGTCTCCACCCCCCCCAGGCTGGGTGCCGAAATGGCAAGTTCCAACCGGGAAATCAACGCATCCGCAGTTGAAGCATCTCCATCCACCTCAAAACTCAGCACCCCACCACACCCCTCAAACAATGCGTCTGCACGATCGAATTGCGGATGATCTCTCAAGCCTGGATAATGTACGCGTTCTACTGCCGGGTGAGAAATTAGAAATTCCGCCAGATCCTGCGCATTCTCATTCTGTTGCCACACCCGAAGTGCCAGCGTCTTCATGCCCCGGTGCAACAAAAAACACGCGTGTGGATCCAAACAACCGCCCAGATGGTTCAACCGGCGTACAACACGGTCCACCAGCGGTTTCTTCCCAATCACACACCCCGCAACAATATCCGAGTGCCCATTCAAATACTTCGTGCAACTGTGCAACTCCAGATCAAACCCGAGATCCAGCGGCCTAAAATTGATGGGCGATGCAAACGTATTGTCAATCATTGACACCAACCCGTGCTCTCGCGCAAAAGCCACCACCGCCTCCAGATCGGCCACTTCCAGAAGCGGGTTCGTCATCGTCTCTACATAAATCACTTTCGTCTCGGGCAACACATCATCGTGCCAGGACGATGGATCGCTCCCATCAATAAAGTCGTGCGATATACCCAGATCCGAAAAATCGTGCGTCACCAGGCTGTGCGTACCACCGTACAGACAGTCCTGCGCCAGCATATGATCCCCCGACCCCAGAAATGCCAGCAGTGCTGTGGAAATAGCCGCCATCCCAGACGCCGTTACCACAGCTGCCGCGCCCCCGGTTATCGTACATAACTTCTCGTGTAGCGCCCTGTGGTTTGGAGTATTGTTCAATCTCACGTATTTCAAATCGTGATATCGATCCTCCCCGCCGTACTCGAATGTTGCGCTCTGATACACCGGCAGAACCACCGCACCTTCAGGTCGATCTTGTGGTTCCCCCGCGTGTACCACCTGGGTCTGGATATCCAACCGTCTTCCTGCCATTCTATATTCTCCAATTTACAATGGAAAATCGGAACCCCTGCAAACGCGCCAATATAATGCCCGGGTGGAATTCTCGCCACGAACAAAAAAGGCCTGCCCGGAAGGCCGGACAGACCCGATCTGTTTTCTCAAAAAAAAAATCAGCGCATCTGCCACCGCATACTCATCACTTCCCCATTTTTGAACGTAAACCATTTCGTCCAGTCCGAATGGGAGCCGGAAATACTCACCGTGCAGTCCACATGTAACACGCCATTCCCGCCTTCTACATCATTGTTCCGAACATCCATCGATACCGTGTCTTCGCCGTACTCGGTCTTCAAGAAACGGATTGCTTTTTCTTGAAGCTCTTCTTCAGTCAGAACAGCGGCCATACAAACCCTCCTTTATCCGAAACGTTCAAAATCGCACCGACCTCTCACCCCGCAGCAGCAACAGCTTCATCGGCACGGTCTTCCTGCACATCAGCTTCCATCCCAGAAAACGTATTGTTCTCCACCACCGTCCTTCTGGGTTCTGTTTCAATATGAATACCCACCTTCTGCTTTCCCTCTCCCGTATCCTC
>JAQCGA010000258.1 GCA_027619145.1 bacterium
GATGTGCCGCATTCTAAAGGGACACTTGCGCTGGCCAGTTCGAATGTAGACGCGTTTCCAGAATCGGATATTCAGCTTGTAGAACGCATTGCCGCAATGATTTCGGTGGGTATCTCACGGTTGGAAGATCTGGAAGACCTGGCAGCTCGCAACCAGGAGCTACGGGCTGCCAAAGAGGTAGCTGAAGAGGCCAGTCGCACCAAAAGTGAGTTTCTGGCTAACATGAGCCACGAGATTCGAACCCCGATGAACGGCGTAATTGGAATGACAGATCTGGTGTTGGATACGGAATTGAACGAAACCCAGCGAGAGTACCTGGGCATGGTGAAGTCGTCGGCTGAGGGGTTGTTACGAATTATTAATGATATTCTGGATTTTTCCAAAATAGAAGCTGGAAAGTTGCACCTGGAGAACATCGGGTTTGGTCTGCGTTCTATGCTGGATGAACCCATGAAGGCTCTGTCTCTGCGCGCCCGTGAAAAAGGTCTTTTCTTATCCTGGAAGGTGCAGGACGATGTGCCAGATTTTCTGATGGGTGATCCTGGACGCTTCCGTCAGATTCTGGTCAACCTGGTGGGTAATGCCTTGAAGTTTACGGAGCACGGCGAGGTGGTTGTGAATGTGGAAATGGAACAGCGGATTGGTTCGACGGCTGGTCTGCATGTTTCGGTACGCGATACCGGCATTGGAATTCCGCAAAAAAAGCTGCAGGAGATTTTTGAGTCGTTTTCCCAGGCAGACAGTTCTACCACGCGTCGTTATGGCGGCACCGGACTGGGGCTGGCTATTTGTTCACAACTGGTGGAATTGATGGGTGGTCGGATCTGGGTGGAGAGTGAAGAGAGGGTGGGCAGTACGTTTCACTTTACCGTAACATTTAGTGTGGGAGAAGTTTCAGAGGCAGAATCTGGAGGCGGAGAACCGATAGCGGCAGCGGGAAAACCACTGCGTGTGTTGCTTGCCGAGGACAATGTGGTGAGCCGGCGTGTGGTCGTGCAGTTGCTGGAGAAATGGGGTCACACGGTAGCGCAGGTTGAAACCGGTCAGGAGGCGATTTCTGTTTTGGAGCAAGAACCTGTGGATCTGGTGTTGATGGATATACAGATGCCGGATATGGATGGGCTGGAAGTAACCCGTCGTATCCGCCGGGCTGAGAAGGACGGCAGTGTGCATTTGCCCATTGTTGCAATGACGGCCCATGTGCTGGAGGAAGATCGGAAGGCGTGTATGGACGCTGGAATGGATGGGTACGTTTCCAAGCCGATTCAGCCGGAGGTTTTGCTGCGGGAGATTGAGGATGTGCGTTTGAGGTTGGTTGGGTAGAGGCAGAATGTCGCGCAAAGGCGCAAAGACGCAAAGGGAAAGGCAGCCCGGAGGTAAATGCGGTACGGGATGTTCGCCCGGGGTTTTCGAGATCGATGCTACACAAAGGAGATACGAAGAGAGACGGTTCGGGACTTTGGGAGGTCATTTATTTTTAACCTTTATAGATGAAGGAGTTTTCCATGCAAGCGATTGTGAAAGCACAGAAGGGGGTTGGGTTTCTGGAGTTGCGGGACGTCCCCGAGCCGACCATTACGGACGACGAAGTGTTGATTGAGGTGAAGGCCGCAGGGATTTGTGGAACAGATGTACATGTGAAGCACGATACGTTTCCGTACTGGCCGCCTGTTATTCTGGGGCACGAATTTTCTGGCCAGATTGTGGAGGCGGGGAAAAATGTGAAGGACTATAAAGTGGGCGAGCGGGTGGTGGGCGAACCGCATACGTTGCACTGTGGAAAATGTTATTTATGCCGGCGCGGTCATATTCAGAACTGTTTGGAAAAACGGTCTCCGGGCTGGGGGATTGATGGAGCATTTACGAAGTATCTGAAATATCCTACACAGTTGCTGCATCGGATTCCGGATCACTTGAGTTATGAACAGGCGGCGTTGGTGGAGCCTGCGGCGAATACGGTAACGGATATTATTGACCGGAAAGCGATTGAGGTGGGAGATTTTGTGGTGGTGACGGGACCGGGGCCGATTGGACTTCTGGCGGCTCAGGTGGCCCGGGTGGCTGGCGCACGCGAGGTGATGATCATTGGTGCACCTTCGGATGAAGAATTGCGTCTGGCCACAGCGCGCAAGCTGGGTGTGGACCACGTGGTGAATTTTGCCGAAGAGAATCCGGTTGAGAAGGTGATGGATTTGACGGGTGGCAAGGGTGCGGATCTGGTGATTGAATGTTCGGGTGCGCCAGCGGCCATTTCGCAGGCTGTGGATCTGGTGTGTAAGTGGGGCCGGATCTGTGCGATTGGGCTGACAGGAAAACGCCCGGTGCAGTTGGATTGGGATGCGGCGATGACGAAGGTGATTACGCTGTTTTTCAATATGTCCACGGAATACGCCAGTTGGGATAAGACGATCTGGATGATTGCAGATGGTAAGATCAATGTGGATCCAATTATTACGCACCGGCTCCCGCTGGCAGAGTGGGAGAAGGGATTTGCGGCGGCGGAGAATATGGAGGCGTTGAAGGTTGTGTTTACGCCGTAGGAGCGGTAGAACGCAGAGGGTGGGTAACAAAAATTGACAATTATCAATTGGTAATCATCAATTGATAATTGTCTTTTCCTTCTGCCCTCTGCCCTTTTACCATTTTTTAAAGGTGGTGTTGATGGGGATTCTGGATTTGTTTAAGCTGGAGGGGAAAACGGCGCTGGTGACGGGGTGCCGGAGAGGAATTGGGTGGGCGTGTGCTGTGGCGCTGGCCGAGGCGGGTGCAGATATTGTAGGGGTGAGCGCTTCGATGGAGGCTTCCGGTAGTGCGGTGGAAAAAGATGTGATGGCTCTGGGCCGGTCGTTTCGGGGATACGCGTGTGATTTTGCGGACCGGGATGCGGTCTATGCGTTTGTGAAGCAGGTGAAGGCAGATGTGCCCCAGATTGATATTCTGGTGAATAACGCGGGGACCATTGCGCGGGAACCGGCAGAGCGGCATCCGGATTCGGAGTGGGACCGGGTGATTGAGGTGAATTTGAACACGCAGTTCATTCTGGCTCGGGAGTTTGGGAAGGAGATGCTGGCGCGGGGTGCGGGTAAGATTATTTTTACGGCTTCGCTTTTGTCTTTTCAAGGCGGGATCACGGTTCCGGGGTACGCGGCGAGTAAGGGTGGAATTGCGCAGTTGACCATGGCGTTGTCCAACGAGTGGGCAGGACGGGGCGTGAATGTGAATGCGATTGCTCCCGGGTATGTTGCCACGGATAACAATGCGACGCTTCGGGCCGATACGGGGCGGTACCAGGCGATTCTGGAGCGTATCCCGGCGGGTCGCTGGGGTGTTCCGGAAGATATGAAAGGTGCGGCGGTTTTTCTGGCGTCTGAGGCGTCGAATTATGTACACGGACAGCTTTTGCTGGTGGATGGTGGATGGATGGGGCGGTAAGTATTTGTTTATAAGTGGGTGGAGGTCGATGAAAAGCAATTGTCAATTATCAATTATCAACTGACAATTGCTAATTTTTTCAGTCGGTGGTTCTGGAGAGGGTTTCGATTCTGGTTTTTCTGTGCTGGATTCGGAGGGCTGTCTTCTGTATTTTTTGGGGACAGGGTGTGTTTCTTGACTCCGCCGGGGGAATTGTGTAAGTTTGGGCCTTTCCAGGTTCCAGGATAAGGTGTTTGTGATGAACGACTTGTGTGGTGTGTTGTTGTTTGCGGCGGGGTTATTGTGAATCTTTCTGATTATGAGTACGAACTTCCTGAAGAACGGATTGCGCAGTATCCTTCTTCGGAGCGAGATGCGTCCCGGTTGATGGTGCTGGACCGGGTAAGCCGAGAAATTTACCCACGTCACTTTCGAGATTTAACGGAGTTTCTGCGGCCGGGCGATTGTCTGGTGGTGAACGAAACGCGGGTCTTTCCGGCGCGGCTGAGTGGGTGCAGGCCGAGGAGGGGTGGGGCTGTGGGGCTGTTGCTGGTTCGCAAGGAAGGCGAGTTGTGGGAGGTGCTGGCCCGGCCTGGGCGGCGGTTGCAGGTGGGCGCAGAGGTGGAGTTTCCGGAGGAAGATTTGCGTGCGGTGGTAGAGGCGGTGTTGCCGTCTGGCCACCGAATGGTGCGGTTTTGGGGTGAGACGCCGCTGGACACGGTACTGGAACGACGCGGGCATATTCCGCTGCCGCCTTATATTCGGCGAGAAGATGAACCAGCGGATCGGGAGCGATACCAGGCGGTGTACGCCCGCACATCGGGAGCTGTAGCAGCGCCTACGGCGGGTTTGCATTTTACACCGGAACTGCTGGAGCGGATTCGAGAGATGGGTGTGATTGTGGCCCCGGTACTGTTGCACGTGGGGCCGGGTACGTTCAAGCCTGTTTCAGTGGAGGACCCCCGGCAGCATGAGATGGATGCCGAGTATTTTGAGGTCGGGCAAGAAGCGGCCAATGCGGTGAATACTTGCCGGGCGAACGGCGGCCGGGTTGTTGCTGTGGGAACGACATCGGTGCGGGTGCTGGAATCAGCCGCACGTGCCGAAGGGAAAGGCTGGGTGCTGCAGCCCGAGACCGGGTGGACCCGGCTTTTTGTATACCCACCATATAAGTTTCGGCTGGTGGATGCTCTGATTACCAATTTTCACCTGCCGCGTTCTACGCTGTTGATGCTGGTGGCGGCTTTTGCGGGCCGGGAGTTTATGCTGGAAGCGTACCGGAAGGCCGTGGAGCAGGAGTACCGGTTTTACAGTTATGGAGATGCGATGCTGATTGTGTAAAAGGGCGAGAGGGCGAGGCATGCCTCGCCCCTACGGGTCACGGGATGTTCGGGTGGGAAATGGAAAACCCGGATTTCGGATGTGGTCTGGGGTTGATGTTCCACCATTTGATCCAGCGAGTTTGATATGATTGATTTTCCAATTGTAGATACACACGTGCATCTTTGGGATCCGAAGCGGTTGCGGTATCCGTGGCTGGACGATCTTCCGGCGTTGAACCGGCCGTTTCTATTGGAAGATTACCGGGAACATTGTGGGGTTGTTCAGGTGGAGCGGATGGTGTTTTTGCAGTGTGATTGCATTGCGTCGCAGTTTCTGGATGAGGTGGAGTGGGTGACGGCGGTGGCGGATGGGGAGCCCCGGATTCAAGGGATAGTACCATTTGCTCCTCTGGAAGAAGGTGAAGAGGTACGAGGTGCACTTGAGACTTTGTCCCAAAATCCACTGGTGAAGGGTGTGCGGCGGTTGATTCAGTCTGAGGACGTGGCGTTTTGTGTTCAACCGGATTTTGTGCGGGGTGTGCAGTTGCTGGCAGCATATGATTTGAGTTTTGATATTTGTATCAAGCATCCGCAACTGGCAAATACGATTCGGATGGTGCGTCAGTGTCCGGAGGTGCAATTTGTTCTGGATCATATCGGGAAGCCGAATATCAAGAATGGTTTGATGGAGCCCTGGGCGCGGGAGTTGAAAGAGCTGGCAGGTTTTCCCAATGTGTGGTGCAAGATGTCCGGGGTAATGACGGAAGGGGATCTGGATGGCTGGACGCGCGAAGATTTGAAGCCGTATATTGATCAGGTGATTTCCTGTTTCGGGTTTGATCGGATGATGTTTGGTGGAGACTGGCCGGTCGCAACACTGGCAGGCAGATATCCGGAGTGGGTGGAGGCGTTGTCGTGGGCGCTGGAGGGATGTACGGAGGAGGAGAAGAAGAAGTTGTTCCACGATAATGCGATTGATTTTTACAGGCTGGAGACAAGGGAAGGTAAAAGTAAAAAGTAAAAAGGTAAAAGTAAGAACCAGGACTCTATTTTTTGCCTTTTTACTTTTACCTTTATTCCTATGGTTTACGCAATTGTACTTGCTGGTGGTGTAGGGCGTCGGATGGGATCGGATCGGCCGAAGCAGTTTATGCTGCTTGCCGGGCGGCCGGTGCTGGTGCATGCGCTGGCGGCATTCGAAGAGGCCAGGTCTGTGGATCGGGTGGTGCTGGTGGCGGCGGCGGATACGGTGGCGTATTGTCAGAAGGAGATTGTGGAGGCGTTTGGGCTCCAGAAAGTAGTTGCTGTGGTTGCCGGTGGGAAGGAGCGGCAGGATTCGGTGGCGGCGGGGTTGAAGGTGGTAGAGGGGGATGTGGAGGTGGTGGCGGTGCACGATGGGGCGCGGCCGCTGGTGCGTGCGGATGAGATTGATGCGGTGGTGGTAGCGGCCCGGGAGACGGGTGCGGCGGTGCTGGGTACGCCGGTAGCGGATACGGTGAAAGAGGTTGTAGAGGGCCAGGTGGTGCAAACGCTGGATCGTACTCGGGTATGGCGGGTG
>JAQCGA010000259.1 GCA_027619145.1 bacterium
GCCGGGAAGGTGGTGGGGAAATGTGGGGAGGCGGGGTTGGTTGGGAATTTGGAACGTGGGGCGAATTGTTTGAAAGAGGAGTGAAAGATGAAGCGGGTGATGCTTTATACAATGCTTCTGTTGGTGGGATGGGCAGGGGGGGGCCTGGCAAAGGGGTTGTCGGATTCGGATCAGGCTTTGGTAGATAGTTTGTATCACGGGGGGATGGCGTTGTTGGAGGCGAACCGGGCTGCGGAGGCGGAGATGTGGTTTCAGCGGGTGTTGGAAGTGGATGAAAAGAATGCGCCGGCTCTGGTAGGGTTGGGATATGTGTACCTGGAGCGGGGAGACCTGGAATTGGCCGAAGATGCGTTTATGAATGCAAGGCGGAGAGACCGAAAGTACGCGCCCGCTCACAATGGGCTGGGGCTGGTGTACCTTCAAAAAGAGAAGGGGCTTCAGTGGGCGATTCAGTATTTCCGGGATGCGATCTCTGCGGATCGAACGTATGCAGAAGCGTACTACAATATGGCCGAGGCTTTTCGGCGTATTGAAGATACGAAAGAACTGGTGGCCTACGAACGGCTGGCGAAGGCGAACCCCCGGCATCCGGATGTGTGGTTCCAGATTGGGCGAATTTTTAAGCTGGGTTCAGCGGGGGTATACAGAGATCATAAGAAGGCAGAAGAAGCATACCTGCGACAGTTGGAGGTAAATCCGGAACATGATCAGGCGCGGGTGCAACTGGGCGAAGTACTGAAGGAAATGGGGAAAACCGATGAGGCTGTGGATATGCTGGTGCCACTGGCGAATGCGCCGGGTCCGAATCAGCGGCAGGCCATGCTGGAACTTGCGGAGGTGTATCAGAAGCGCCGGGAGTTTGACAAAGCAGAGTTGATGTTTGACTTGTATTTGGAAGGATTGGAGGCCGAGGAGCAGGCGGCGTTTTATGATTTGCGTCTGGTTGCGTCTGGCAATGATCTGGAGCGGTTCCAGGGAACCCCGACAGAAGGTTGGAAAGCCGCTTCGGATGCGTTCTGGGCAGGGCGAGACCCGGCACCGGCAACGGCGGCAAACGAGCGGAAGCTGGAGCACTACCGTCGGGTGGCGTACTCGATGGAGCATTTTGGCGAGCATCAAAATCCTTGGGATATGCGGGGTGATGTTTATGTTCGGTATGGAAAGCCGAACCATGTGAGCAGTTCCTACAATATTCGGTTTGAAATGGACCAGAAGGTGGTTGCAGTAAAGGAGCGTCTGGCGGCGCAGGCAGGTAGTGCTGTGGCCGATATGCTGCGGGTTCGGAATAGCGAGAGTACCAGCCAGGGAGGAAGCGTGGACCAGTTGAATGGGCCGCAGACGCTGGGGCCGTTGACCGAAACATTGCGAGAGTTGTCGGAGACGGGCGGAACCCGTGCTGCAGGGGGGTGGACTACGCAGGATAGGCCGGAAACGGACGCGAGCGATGGGCCGAGAATCCATGAGACCGCTTTGTTGCAGGCCTCCAGTATTCTGGGCTGGCCGGTCTATCCGGTGGAAGGAAAAGTGTGGGAGTACTGGATTTATACGGATGTGGGGCCGGGGGTTGAGATTACGTTTACAAAGTTGCTGTCGGATGGACCGTTCCGGTACGCAGAGATGCCCAGCGGGAAGGGCGGGCACAGCAAGTATCTGTATACCTGGCAGCGGATGAATCCTTCTCTGGTGATGGATTGGGTGGGGGGGCGGACGCCGGTGGTTTACCGGCCGGATTTTGCTACAGCGCCGCTGGATTTCTTTTTTGATTCTGCAGGATTCAAAGGTGTAGAAGGTCGTACTGATCTGGAAGTGTATTATGGGATTCCAGCATGGGAAATCTCGTATGTGCCAGAAGAGAGCGGGCGACAGGTGGCGGACCTGACGTGGGGAGTGGCGTTGTTTAACGAGGCGGGCGAGCAGGTGGAGCGGCAAAGTGAGGCGATTGCGCTGTACTCTGAAGGTGCGGTGGATACAACACGCAGGGCTTTTGTGCCGGAACTGGCGAAAGTTTCCGTGCCTCCAGGCCGGTACCGGATGGCGGTGCAGGTGCTGGATACACATTCGGGTAAGTCGCAGGTGTACAATAAGCAGGTGATGCTGTTGTCGTATGAGAATGGGCCGCTGAAAATTAGTGGGATTCAAATGGCTGCGGCCATTCGTCCTGCGACAGGAGGTAAATTTGTAAAGGGCGATGTGGAGGTGGTGCCCAATCCCACGCGGGTCTATACGCGGGGACAATCGGTGTTTATTTATTATGAAGTGTACAATTTGAAGAAAGATGAGTTTGGTGCTACGCGGTACCAGGTGGGGTACGAGGTGCGTTCGACGCAAAATACGTTTGTGGGCGCTCGAATTTTGAGTGGACTGGGTCAGTTGCTGGGGGTGACGCGTGCAGATGAGGTAGTGGCGATTGAGTACGAACATGTTGGGCAACAGGCGGACGACCAGGGATACTTGGAGCTGGACATGTCCAACACAGAACCTGGTGAGCAGTTGTTGAAGGTGAAGGTTACGGATCAAAACTCGGGACAACAGACGGTGGGTACGGCGACGTTTACAATTCGATAAATGTGAACAACGAGCAGATGGATAAACGTGCAGATATACTGGAAGCCCCCAGGAGATGATATGGCCGGGAACAGAAAGAAGCAGATTGGCTTGTACCTTAGAAGCTGTTTTAAAAATGTCCATTTGGGCTTCGACCGGCTGCGAAAGCCGTGTGCTGCGTTGTGCTCCATCGACAAATCCAGAGGATTTGCCTGCTTCGCACGCCTTGCTCACGGCTTTCTCGCTCGGTCTCGGGCCTCAAAGCGAATTTTAAAACAACTTCTTATAGTGGCGTTATTTTTATTTGGGTGCGATGCGGAAAAGACGGTGACGGTGTCTGGTGCGGTGCAGAAGCCAGGGGAGTACGCCTATCGGCCTGCCTGGAAAGCTATAGAGTACGTGGATGCTGCGGGTGGGTACACGCTGGATGCTGCTGTGGAGGAGGCCCGGTTGACCCGGGCGGTGGTGGACAGCGCAACCGGTTTGGTGAGCGAGCAGACCTGGTGGTCTGTGCCCGAGGTTCCGTCTGTCGAAGCGGGGGATGTGATTCTGGTACCAAATCGGGTATACGCGGTGTTTTTTGATTCGGCACGGGTGATCGAGAAGTTGGAAATTGAGCGAGATGGGCGTGTGTACCGTGTGCCGAATGCGGTGGTTGTTGCAGGGCGTTCGGAGGTGGGGACGACGGCTGCGGTCGTGGTGGGAAATGGAGAGGTATTTAAGCAGGGAGAATCGGATCCGGCGGGGCAGTTTCAGTATCTGTATCTGCGTATGCATCCAGATGAGTACGGGGGCGTGATTCCGGAAGGGAAAGTGGTTTCGGACCTGGAGGCTTTGGAAGATGCGGTGGAGGTTCATCGCGGAATTGGGAAGCGGTGGCTGGAGTACCGGCAGGGGGATGAGGTGCAGATCCCACCGGCAGGATATGTTCGGGTGGTGGCCGGGGCATGGCCACAGCCCAAAACGCCAGATTTTCCAGGGCCGGGCATGCGGAAGAAGCGGTTTCCGGACGGGCGGGTGTGGACCACGTTTCCAGATGGGCGCCAGCGGACGGAATACCCAGATGGCCGCGTGACGGTGGATCTGGCGGGTGGTGGCAACGAGGTTCGATATGCAGACGGCCGGGTGGAGCGGAAAGATCTGTCCGGTAATGTGGAGGTTCGGCACCTGGATGGGAAGCGGGAGATCCGGTATGCAGAAGGTGGACAGGAGGTTCAATTTTCGGATGGGCGAGTGGAGCAGCGGTTCAAGAGTGGGGCAGAGCGAACGCTTCTTCGGGATGGTACGGAGCGTACACAGTTTGCGGATGGGACGGTGCACGTAAAGCGGTCTGACGGTACAGTGGATATTCGGGCACCGAAGGGGGTACAGGAAACGCGGAAGGCGGACGGATCGGTGGTGGCGGTGACGGAGGAAGGACACGAGGTTACGGTGTACCCGGACGGACGACGTTTCACGAAGATGAAAGACGGGACGACGATTGAAGAGTTTGCCGACGGTCGCAAGGTACAAAAAGGTGCGGGTGGGGAGCGAGTGGAGGTGTTTCCGGATGGGAGCAAGCGTATGGTATTTGCAGATGGTTCGGAGCAGGTTCGGCGGGCAGATGGGAGTCAACTGGCGCGGCATGCAGATGGGACTGTGTTGGAGGTGTTTGCGAGTGGGCGGAAGGTGCAGACGGATGGGAAGGGAAACCGTTTGGAGGTGTTTCCGGATGGCCGGGAAGTGCAGGTGGATGGGAAAGGGAATCGGCTGGAGGTGTTTCCGGACGGGCGAAAGGTGCAGGTGGATGTATCCGGGAACCAGGTGGAGACGATGCCGGATGGGATGCAGATCAAAACGTTTGTGGACCCGTACCGGTACTGGGGGCGTGTAGAAGCGGGGCTTGTGGAATTAGAGCAGGTGCCTGAGCAGATTTCGCCGGGGGAAGCCGTGCAGGTAGCGGGCACGGTGACTGAAGATGTGCAGGCGTTGCGCATGGCTTTGTTTCAGGTGCCAAGCGGACGGGTTCTGGTTGCACCGGCAAAGGTGGTCGATGGCCGGTTTACCAGTACGTTTGCCGATAGTATGGCACCTTCAGAAGCCGGGTTCTACAGGTTGCAGATTCAGGCTGAGCTGACGGACCGGGTGGTCATGGCGGTGGACCAGAATGTTCAGGTAGGTGAACCGGAACCGCTGGGGAAGATGACGTTGACTGTGATGCCGTTTGGGAGCGAAGAGGAAGCGGGCCGCAGGCTGGCCCGGATGATTGAGCAGGTACGACGCAAGCAAGAATTGCCATCGTTGGAGTTGGATGCCGGGCTGAGCGAACAGGCTCGAGCGCAGGCGTGGGAGCTTTCGGCTACGGGGCAGTTTGCGCAGGGAGAGATTTCTGTTGGTGCGGAAAATACGGCGCAGGGGCCTTCGGTAGAAGAGGTGCATGCGTATATGATGATGAGTGCGGGACACCGGTATACGCTTCTGGATCGCCGATGGACGCATGTAGGGGTGGCTGTGGCGAAAGAGCAAGGTTTGGTGTGGGTGGTGGAGTTGTTTGAGGAGCGGTAGAGAATTGGAAATTGGTTCGGTCTTCTTTTGTGGCTGTAAGATGTTGTAGATGAGGTATAGAAAAAGCCTTCGGAAATTCCCGAAGGCTTTTTTTGTTGTAGCAGACAGACGTGGCTCTTGTAAACTCGAGGGTCACGCCCCATTTATGCGTGTACTTCTACAATCAGCTTTTGCGGCCGTATTTTTGGATGAAATCTTCTACCATTTCATGGGCCTGGTCGTCGCTGAATTGCTTCGGCGGGGTTTTCATGAAGTAGGAGGAGGGGCCGAGCAAGGGGCCTTTGAGGCCGTGGTCCAGACCCAGTTTGCAGCAGCGGACAGCGTCGATGACTACGCCGGCAGAGTTGGGCGAGTCCCAGACTTCGAGTTTGAGTTCCAGGTTGAGGGGCACACCGCCAAAGGTTTCGCCTTCCATGCGGATGTGGCACCACTTCCGGTCTTCCAACCATGGGACGTGATCGCTGGGGCCCACGTGGACATTTTTTTCACCCAGGTCGTAGTCGAGCTGAGAGGTGACGGCTCCGGTTTTGCTAATTTTCTTAGATTCGAGGCGGGAGCGTTCCAGCATGTTGTAAAAGTCTGTGTTGCCGCCAAAGTTGAGCTGGTAGGTGCGCAGGAGTTTCACGCCGCGTTCGCGGAAGAGGTGGGTTAGCACGCGGTGGACGATGGTGGCGCCTACCTGGGATTTGATGTCATCTCCAATGATAGGGAGGCCAGCTTTTTCAAAGCGCGCTGGCCAGTGTCCGGCACTGGCAATGAAGACGGGGACGCAGTTGATAAAGCCGCAGCCGGCCTGGAGGATTTGCTCTACGTACCATTTGGTGGCTTCTTCGCTGCCTACGGGGAGGTAGCTGACGACCACGTCTGTGCCGGTGGTTTTGAGGACTTCGGCCACGTCCACTGTGGAGCCTTCTGCTTTGGTGATGACCTGGGAAAGATAATGGCCCAGGCCGTCGTGGGTCATGCCGCGCTGTACGGGCACGTCCAGGTGGGGTACGTCTGCAAATTTGATGGTGTTGTTCGGTTCGGCGAGGATGGCTTCGCTGAGGTCTTTGCCTACTTTTTCTTTCCCGATATCGAAGGCGGCAGAGAATTCGATGTCGCTGATGTGGTAGCCGCCCAGGTCTGCGTGCATCAGGCCGGGAACAAAGGCATCTTTGCTTGCATTTTTGTAGTACTGGACGCCCTGTACGAGGGAGGA
>JAQCGA010000260.1 GCA_027619145.1 bacterium
AGCCCGGCGAGGGCGGCGGCTTCACGGTTTACCACCACGCGAATTTCGGGCCGGCCCCGGTCGTAGTCGTCTTTGATATCCACCACGCCGGGCACGGCAGCGGCAATGCGCTTTACCCGTGGAGCGATCTGGCCGAGCATGTCGAAATCTTCACCAGAGATTTCGATGCTGATGGGTGCGCCGGTAGGGGGGCCTGAGCGTTCTTTGGTGATTTCGATTTCAGCGCCGGTGAGGTCGGCCAGGTCGTTGCGGATTTGCTCAATGGTTTTGAACGTGCTCTGGGTACGGCTGTGTTCGGCTACAAAGTCGAGGGTGAGCCGACTCTTGTGGGGTACGCCTTCGCCGCTGGTGAATTCCACGTCCCCAGAAGAACCCACGTTGGAAATGTAAGATTGTACATCCGGGTATTTGCCGAAGATGGTTTCAATGGTACGCACGAGTTCGTTCGATGTTTCCAGGCTGGTTCCGGAAGGAGCACGCACGTCAATATAGGCTTTGTTGGGCTCTACCTCCGGGAAAAACTCTACACCGTGTCCCAGGAAACCATAGACCAGAATAACCAGAACCAGGGTGCCGCCAGATGCAAACATGGTGGTCCACGGACGATCCAGGGCCCATTCCAGGCGGTGGCGATAGCGTTTGAGTACATTGTTGAGATAAGGAGATGTTTCTGCCTGGCTGCCTTTGACATTCATAAAGGATGCACAGAATGTGGGGTTGATGAGAAGCCCAACCAGGAGGGAGGAGGCCAGCGTGATGATGAGGGTGATGGGAAGGTATTTCATGAATTCGCCCATAATGCCCGGCCAAAAGATCATGGGGGCAAACGCACACAAGGTGGTGAGGGTAGAGGTGATGACCGGTACTGCTACTTCGTTGGTGCCTGCGCGGGCGCCTGTGTCTTTGTCTTTGCCTTCCTGGCGGTGGCGGTAAATGTTTTCGATGATGACGATGGCGTTGTCCACCAGCATCCCCAGGGCCAGGATGAGGCTAAAGAGGACGACCATATTCAGGGTGATGTTGAAGGCTGCCAGGACGAGGAAGGTGATGAGCATGGAAAGCGGAATGGCAATGCCCACAAAAAAGGCGTTGCGTACACCCATAAAGAGAAAGAGGACCCCAACCACCAGCAGGAGGCCGGAAATGATATTGTTTTCCAGGTCCTTGACCATCATGCGAATGTCGTCGGACTGGTCGGCCAAAATATGTACATCGGTTCCAGGAGGGAGGAGTGTATTGCGCTCTTCTACCAGAGATTTGACCCGGTCCGAGATTGCGATGAGGTTTTCACCACTGCGTTTGATGACGGAAAGGCTCACGCAGGGGCGGCCGTTGAGGCGCGCGTACGTGGCACGGTCTTTGAATCCATAACTGACTTCGGCTACATCACGGATGTAAATGGGTTGGTCGTTCTCGGCCTGGACCAGAAGGTCTCCAATTTCGGCCACCGTTTCGAGTTCACCGGGGACGCGCACAGAATATTTGTACTGACCAATATCCAGGCTACCGCCAGGCAGGGTCACGTTTTCGTTCCGGACCGCATCGATGACATTTTCGAGAGACAGGTTGTAGGCCGCCAGGCGTTCGGGGTCTACATCCACTTTCACTTCTCGTTCCAGCCCGCCGGCCAGACGGACTTCCAGGATGCCGGGAATGGTTTCGATTTCGTCGGCCAGGTCTTCGGCCACTTCTTTGAGCCGGATGAGGCCGTAATTGCCAGAGAGGTTGACGATCATCATGGGGATATTGGAGAAGTTGATCTCCATGACCACTGGATCTTCGATGTCTTCGGGCAAGTCCTGCTTGGCCAGGTCCACCTTGTCTTTCACGCGCTGGAGGGCGTTGTTGATGTCTTCATCCGGATTGAACTCCACCGTGATGGTAGAAGCGCCCTCCACAGAGGTGGATCGGGTTTCCTTCACATTTTCCAGGCCCTGGAGTTCCTGCTCAATGGGGCGCGTGACCAGTTTTTCTATATCCTGGGGCGGCGCACCAATGTATATGGTACTGATGACAATGAACGGGATGGTAATATCGGGAGCTGCTTCGCGTGGCAGAGCCCAATAGGAATACCCACCGAAGAGGACGAGGATGAGGACAAAGACGTAGATTGTGATCTTGTGCCGGATGGCGTAGTCCGTAATCTTCATGGATCCAGGACCTCCGTAACGCGGACGCGATCTCCGTTAATGAGGTCACGTCCTCCGCGCACAACCAACTGGTCTCCGGCGAACAGTCCACCGGTTGCCAGGACCCGACCGCCGCTTGATGGCCCCAGGGTGAGCTGTCGCATCTGCACGGAATCGCCCAGAACAACAAAAGCGGCCGGTCCGGTTTCGCGTTCGAGTACGGCTTCGCGGGGTATGACGAGGGCGTTGCGGTAGATTCGCCGGACGGCACGCAGTTTTCCGATGAGGCCCGGTTGAATGCGGTCATTGGGATTGAGGAGGTAGGCTTCCAGAGGAAAAACCCGCCGACTGGACTGAGCGGCGGGGCCTATGCGGCCAACCGTGCCCGGGAAAACCTCGTTGGGATACGCGTCGAAGCGGATTTCAACCTGGCCGCCCGGGGTGAAGTCCGCAATCTGGTTTTCGGGCACCCAGGCCTGGACTTTGATTGTATCGGTCTGGACGAGCCGAAACGTGGAACCACCGGGGGGTACGAGCTGGCCGCGTTCAATGGATCGTTCTGCGATTTTGCCGTTGAAAGGCGCTCGGATCTCCAGATAACTCAACCGGGTGCGGGCGCTTATTGCTCCGGCTTCGGCGCGGGCCTGGTCGAATTCGGCAGTCATCCGTTCGTGTTCAGAAATAGACCCCTCTTTGTAGAGCTGATTCGCACGGCGATTGTTGTAGTTTTGAAATTTCAGCTCGGCTTCCGCCTGGAGGACTGCGGCACCCAGCAGGTCTGCGCGTTGCCGTGCAAGGATCTGCGCGAATGCCACCCGATCACCCAGGTCTGCATGAATTTCGGAAACAACACCAGATTCGAGGGCTGCAATGGTAACATCCCGCCAGGCCAGCGCTGTGGCTGGCAGTTCGCTATACCGGGTAAGCGAATCCGGACGGAGCGGGTAGATGGCCACGTTGGTGATGCGTGCTGGAGGCGTCTTGGGGGCGCTTTGAGGGGTGCTGCAAGAAGAAGCGAAGGCAGAAAGGGCCAGGAGCACGAGCAAACGGACCCCGGATGGAGACGGGAAGTTCATAGGCAGAATCCTCATAGAGCTTGCAGATTCAGGCGGAGGCAATCCAGGAAGGAAAAGCCGAAAAATGAAACGCAGCAGAAGGAAGGCATGCCCACAGCTTGGGAGGTGGAGTGGCTGGGAAAACATTGCATGAAGAGGGTATTCTGTGGCATGTCCGTTGTTGAAGTCTGGGGTAAAAAAGCCGACTTCAATATACCGGAAATTGGGCAGGAGGTCAACGAAAAGGGTAGTAAGAAATGGGGATCAGCGAGGGATCGCGCGATCTTCGTGTACTTCGATCTGATTGCCTTTGAGTTTTGCCGTGTCCAGGGCGTGGACCACTTTGGAATAGAGGATGTCTTGAAGGGTTTTCGGGGTATCGCCCTTGCCGGCTGTGTCCATGCCTGCTACACCGAACGTCATTTTTAACGAAAGGGTTTCGCCGTCCAGGTCGAAGCGCCTGGAGGTGAGGTCCTTGTAGAGGATTTCGGCCCGTTTGCGGAGGTGGTGCAGGGGCATTGTGGGCACAATGACCAGGAAATTGATCCCGTCTGGATGCGCAAGGCGTTCCCCTCGCTTGAGAAGGCCTTTCAAGCATTCAGAAAGTTTTCTGAGGAGAATGTCGCCTTTGATACGGCCATATTTCCCGTTGATTTCACGCATCCCTTCCGGCGCAACCAGGATGCACCCCAGGGGTTCTTTTCGGACAAGGGCTTGTTTGAGGGCACCTGGGAGCAGCACGCGCGAGAGCATGATGCGATTGGGCAGTCCGGTGAGTTCCGAGATGCCAGCCAGACGCATCCAGCGCTTATTTTCTTCATCCAGTTGGGCCACTTTCTGCTGGAGGGACTGCATGGTGGCTCCGGAGCCAGAAAAAGCGGGCGTGGGGCTGGGTTTGGGTTCAGGGGCTTTTTCGACTTCGACTTCTTCGGGTTCAGGTTCGGCGTTCGCCACAGGAGGAGGAGGGGGTATGGCTGCGGCTACGGGCTCAGGTTTGGGTGCCAATCCTTTGTCTCGTCTTTGTTTGAGGGCACGGAGTTCCCGGCCCCGGTCCCCGGCTTTTTCCAGTGCGTCTTTGGCTTTGTTTACCGCGCCACCTACGATGGATTTGTCATTGATTACGCTGAGGCATTTTTGCATGCAGCCACTGAAAAGTGTTTGGCCTTTTTTAAAGTCTTCTTCGGTGCCCGTAAGTTCGTAGATGCGGTAGCTTATTTCACCAATGAGTGCCATCAGGCGTATTTCGTCTTCGTGACTGGCCGCGCTGAGTTCGCGGAAGTTCCATTCAAATAAGGCCATCGCGTGCCGGAGTGCGCCCACCTCGTCTGTAACAATTCCTGGAGGAAGCGGATAGTCACTGTTTTCTGGAAGTTCGGCATTCCACATGGGTGCTGCTTTGCTGAGGGTATCTCGGATGGAGGAGTTTGGAGCTACGGAGGCGTAGATCTGTGTTTCGTCGCGGTAGAGCCAGGCAACCCGCAGGTAGGAGCGGGCGAGGTTTCCCGGAACCGGCGAATTTCTGAGGCACTGGGTGAAAATTCCCATAAAAAACTGTGCCAGCGGAGTGCCAAAAGGGTCTTCGGGGTGAATCCCTTTTTTTAACGCCTGGAGCACGCCATTGCCAGATTGGGCACCACTGGACAGGGTTTCCAGGCCTCCTTCGCGGTACTGAGCCAGATATTTTCGTTTGTTTTTTTCCCACTGGCGGTAATCGGCATCGTCCAGTTCGTCGGTGTAGCAGCACGTTTCGCAGGTGCCCCAGAAATAGTTCAAGGGCGTGAGCCATTCTGGGAATTCTCCTTCGGTCATCCAGGCAAGTTCTAGGGTGTGGCCGTCGGGTTCTTGTTTGCGAGACCTGTAGATATCCCGTTTCAGCCTTGGAAAGCGGTTTTGCGTACCGCAGGCCGGGCAGATAATGGTATAAACTCTGCAGAGTTGCTGGTTGATTTCTTCAGTCATAAGATTTGGGGCCACCAGAGATGGCAGCGGGATCCTGCAGGTGAAAGAGTGCGGACCGGATGAGAAACGTTTCTCAGCGTCGTCCACGTCGCATATTCAGCAATTCTTCTGCGCGACGCTGGGAGGCGGTGCGGTTATCTGGTTCTGGAGAAGACGTTCCTGCCATCCGACTGAGTTCATAGAGTTGTTTGGCCGTGAACGTGCGGACCTTGCCGTCACCAAATTCGACGGCAACGGACTGCTCGGTACCATTGTTGATGAGTCTTGCATCTTTCAAGGTAAGGTGGGGTGCCTGCACTGGGAGTCTCCTTTTCGCTTGCGGGCAGAGGGAGAATATGAGGTATTCAAGCAGGAATTTATCTACACACAACGTGTTTGTCAAGCGGGATTTAGGGGCTGTTCTGGCGAGCGGATAAAGGCAGCGACCTGCTCGGCAACCCGGACTGCGCGAACGGCCGCGCGCACATCGTGTACGCGCAAGATGTGCGCGCCACCTGCCACACAAAAAGAAAGAGCGGCCAGAGTGCCTTCCAGGCGGTCTTCAGGAGGCAGGTTGAGCGCTGCGCCCACAAATTTTTTTCGGGAAGGTCCAACGAGCAGGGGGCAGCCCAGGGTATGAAAGGCATCCAGACGGGCGAGCAGTTCAAAATTGTGTGCGTATGTTTTTCCAAAGCCCAGGCCGGGGTCCAAGATGATGCGATCTGGATCAATACCTGAATCTACGGCGACGTCTCTTTGTGTTGCAAGAAAGTGCAAGATGTCGCCGATAAGGTCTTTGTATGTGGGAGCTTTCTGCATGGTTTCTGGCGTGCCCTGCATGTGCATCAGAACGACAGTGGCTCCGGCTCGGGCAATCACAGCGGCCATGTCTGGATCAAAGCGCAGGGCACCAATATCGTTTACGATGGAAGCGCCGGATTCCAGGGCCGCACGCGCGACTTCGGCTTTTGTGGTGTCTATGGAAATGGGAAGAGTAAGGTGTCCGGCGATTTTTTCAATGACCCGGACGGTTCTGTGAATTTCTTCCTGTGTGGAGACCGGCTGAGCGCCTTTTCCGTACGGGCCGGCTGGCCGGGTAGACTCTCCGCCTACATCAATAATGTCCGCGCCTTCTTCGGCCATTTGTTCGGC
>JAQCGA010000261.1 GCA_027619145.1 bacterium
TTTCCCGGAAAATTCGCATCAATTGGATTGTCCCGGTTTCGGCCGCACCCCCATACTCCCACCAGGGCAACAATCAGCCATACCAGCGCCCCAAGATCCGCACGAGGCGAAATCCAACGCATCATAACCCTCTCCTTCGCCCCCACGCGCCTATCTGATGACAAACGTTAGCGTCTACATGCACTTAAAATCGCCCCTTCAACCCAACCGTAAAGGTCTGTGTCCGAATGTCTGACTGAACGTCCAGATGCAACCGGCGGTCCAATTTGGGAATATTATCATCTACTCCACTCGATAGCATAAGGCGCAACCCGCCTGCCAGCAAAAGAAGCGACATCCCCAGGCTGATCTGACTTTTGGTATCCCGGTCGCTGGTACGCCGATATAGCCGCTCGGCCTCTTCTGCAGTGCGTGCCACTTTGTACGCATCGAAAATAACGTTGGCATCCCGTCTAAAATCGATGGCCTTTTTGCCCATCCAGGCACTTCCCCCCAGGAAGAGAATACCAAAAGTTCGACTGGACGTGAAAAACGACCGCGCCTGAACCGGCACTGCCAGCATAAAAACCAGCAACGCCGATGCAACCAGGCAAGAAATAAATCTTGGGGCCTGCTTGCCCATAGGTTTGCTCCTTTTACAACACCAGACAAGAAAAATGGACTGCCTGTGTCATGGAAATGCGAAACACAGGCGATACACCTGCCATTGAGTACGAAACTTTGAAGAGATCAGGAGAACTGGAAACGAACGCTTCCGATGGGGAGAAAGAAGAGATGGGATATGCCTGGGGGGGTTCTAAAACTATAAGAAATAGGCGTCTAAAAATCAACTCTAAACCTTTAAAAATCATTCGTATTTACGTTCTGCCGCTGTTTTTTCCCAGACCCGCTGGGTACGCACCACCCGTGTGCCGGCAAGCCGATCATGCAATGTACGTTTTTGCCTGTCCCAGAGCATCCACAGGCTGCTCACGCCAAGTGTTAGAAAAAACAACGCGTACTGTCCCAAAAATCGCAGCAACGCCTGTTTGAAAGACACAGAATCACCCTGGGCCGAAACCAAACGCACACCCACCTCTCGCATTCCTGGCGTACAGCCAGATCGTACCCAGGCAGGCAAGGTCAACACGGCCTTGAACAGGAGCACACCGACAACCCACACGCCCACAGTCTCCCACGCAGCAAGATCTCCCTGGAGCAATGCATCGTAAAACCGGGCCAGAGGAGAAGGCCCGCGACGAGGTCCCGGAGCAGAAGCCTGCCCACCACCCACAAGCGTCATCAACCCCCAGGCTGCTCCTCCAGGGATGAGAAGATGTACAAACAGATCTACCAGGCTTGCCCAGAGACGGCGCAGAAAGCTTGCGGCTACCAGATCCTCCGCTGGCGCAGAGAGACTGCCGGCGTCCAGTTCACGGAGCCTTCGCTCAATTTCGTTGTAGACCATTTCGAAACGTTTCGGATACGTCTCCCGGTCCAGGTGCGCATAAATATCTTCCAATTCAGACAGCGTATTCTGGCCGATGCGCTCCAGGTAAGCCACATCTGCGGCTTCACGCCACTGGGTATCCTCTGCATTTCTTGCATCCAAATTTGGCATATGTGCCTTTCTATTCCCACTCAGTCCTTACGGTCAGTCAGCGAATAAAGTGTGGGAATCAGCACCAGCGTCACCAGCGTAGAAACCACCAGCCCACCAATTACGGTAACCGCCATGGGCGCACGGATTTCTGCACCCTGGCCTACGGGGAATACCATACGCACCCCCCCCATCATAAACTGAAGCAATGAATCCGGCATCACCTGCCCCAAACCAGCCTGCACGGCTTCTACAAAGGGGTGGAAATCGAAAATGCCCAGGGCCATGGGCATCAGGCCCAGCACGGTTGTAGACGTCGTCATCAAAATGGGCCTGAGCCGTACCCGGCAGGCCTGTTCGATCGCCTGGAACTTGGGCATCCCCTCTTCTCTGCGGAGCATATTAATATAATCAATGAGAACAATCGCATTGTTTACCACAATGCCTGCCAGCATAATCAACCCGATCAACACAACCACGCTCACAGCTTGCCCTGAAACCAACAACATCACCACCACACCCACCAGCCCGAAAGGAATGGAAAACATAATTACGAACGGGTGGATCAGAGATTCAAACTGCGAAGCCATGACCAGATATACCAGGAAGATTGCCAGAGCAATTGCAAGTTTCATACTGTCAAAAGACCGCTTGCGTTCTTCGTTCTGCCCGCCAACCTTAATACTATAATCTCCCGATACCTGCACCTGTCTGGCCTCCCGCTCAATATCTTCAACCACGTCGGACAGGCTGCGCCCCTCCAGGTTGGCAGACACCAGCGCCACGCGCTCCTGGTCTATCCTCCGAATTTCAGCAGGCCCCATTTCCACGGTCAGGTCTGCCACGACGGCCAGCGGAATCGGGGCCGATGCACCGGCTGGACTTACAACGAGACGCTTCAAATCTTCCACGGTGCTGCGATGTTCCTCTTTTGCACGCACCCGAATATCTATTTTTCGGTCGCCTTGCGTAAACTCTGTGGCCACCTCACCTTGCACCTGATTCCGAATAATTGCACCAATGGCACTGATGGTGGTACCCATCTGGGCTACACGTTCCCGATTAAAGCGAATCTGCACCTCCGGATTGCCGCCTTCTGCGCTCGTCTTCACGTCCACCAATCCAGGAATTCGTTGCATCCGGGCTACCATCTCCTGGGATAAACCCTGCAGAGTCTTCAAGTTATACCCGGTAATTTCCACCTCAACAGGCGTTTTGGACGTGAAGAACGACGGCCGTGCAAACTTAAAATCCACCGCAGGAATATTGCGTAAGAGACCGCGCAGACGTTCCATCACAGCTTCTTCTCGCTCCCGGATCATCCCGTATTTTAGGGCCACCTGGAGTTCGCCAATATTTTCGCGTTCTTCCCCTGCCCCGCCTCCAGATGAACCACTGGACCCAATCACGCTGTACACCAGGCGCACTTCCGGCTGCGCCCTCACAATGCGCTCCATCTGCTGCAGGGCCTGCTCTGTAACGGCCAGCGGGGTTCCAACCGGCAACTCTACACCAATGGCAAACTCCCCCTGGCTCATCTCAGGGATTAACTCGCTACCCAGAAATCGAACCAACGTCAAAGACGATGCCAAAATTCCCAGCGCAGACAGCAGAACCAGTGCACGGTGGCTCAAGGACCAGCGAATCACAATTGGGTAAACCCGGTACGCCTGTCCTACAAACCGGTCAAACACCCAGATGATAGGGGAGAGCAGCTTAAGCACCCCTTCCCCAATGGCCCGGGCTATGCGCCAGACCAGACCCACCACGCGCGCCATTCCTTCAGTAGAACTCCGGCCCAACTCCTGCCGCCGCCGCTCCACTTCCGCCACTTCTCCCATCCACTCGAACTGAAGCGAAGCCAACATGGGAATCAACGTCAGCGCAACCAGCAAAGACGCCACCAGCGAGTAAGTCACCGTGAGCGCTTGATCCCTAAACAACTGTCCTGCAATTCCCTCCACGAACACGATGGGCACAAATACGCAAACGGTCGTCAGCGTAGAAGCCACAACGGCTTTACCGACCTCGCTGGCACCCCGGTCGGTAGCCTGTAGTGCAGACATGCCTTCATCCCGATAGCGTTGCACGCTTTCGAGCACCACAATCGAGTTGTCCACCAACATCCCAATGCCCAGGGCCAACCCGCCCAGCGACATAATATTCAAGCTCACGTCTGACGCATACATCAAGAAAAATGTGGCCACCACAGAAATTGGAATGGACAGGCCAATAATGGCTGTACTCTTCGGATTTCCCAAAAAAAGATAGAGCACAATGATGGCCAGAACACCACCCATAATGGCCGTATTGAGCACCTCGGACACAGACTCTTCAATAAACGTAGACTGGTTGAATACCACTTCCATCCGGGCATCGCCCAGAAGTTCGCCGGCCTCTTTCTCGAACTCGACCAGTTTTTCATTGAGCCTTCGGGCCACCGTAACCGTATTGGCATCGCCTTCTTTAAAGATGGCCAATTCCACACTTTCCTGCCCGTTGATGCGCGTGATCACCTTCCGTTCTTTGTGCCCGCGCACCACCTCACCCACATCGGCCAGCGTAATCACGGTACCGTCGCGCTCGGCCACCACAATATCCTGGATCTCGTCCACGGTGCGAAACTCGTTGAGAGTGCGCACCAGGTATTCTGCCTCGCCGTCTTTCAGTTGCCCGCCGGTCAAATTTACATTTTCTTGCGCCAACCGGCTTACCACCTGGTTGAGTTGAATGTGAAATGCTGCCAACCGGGGCTCATCAATGGACACATGAATTTCTTCTTCCAATCCACCGTTCACCCGGACGGCAGCCACACCTTCCAGACTTTCCAGTTCCGGCCTGATTTGCTCTTCGGCCAGCAAGCGCAACGCCACCAGACTTTCCTGGCCGTACAACCCCACGCGCAAAATCGGATCCAGAGACGGATCGAACCGAAGCAACACCGGCTTGTCCGCACCCTGCGGCAATTGCAACCGGTCCAGCTTCTCCCGGATGTCCAGGGAAGCAAAGTCCATGTCCGTTCCCCAGGAAAACTCTACCACCACTTCAGATACGCCCGGGCGGGATACGGAACTCACACGGATTACGTTTGTAACCACGCCTACAGCCCCTTCAATGGGCTCCGTAATCAGGCGCTCCATCTCAGAGGGTGCGGTGCCTTCGTACTCCGTGCGCACCGTCAAGGTAGGATACGTAATATCCGGCAGCAAGTTGATGGCCAGCCGCTGGAAGGCAACCATTCCAAAAATAACGGCCGCAACAACAAACATGGTCACCGTGACCCGGCGGCGGGTTGAAAATTGAATTAATTTCATATACCCAACTCTGAAAAACCGGAAATCATCCCGGGATAAAGTGTGTAGCGATCAATTGCTCCGGGTTCCACCCTGGGCTGGAAGCACACCCTTCTCGCGCAGCTGCGCCACAAAAGCCTGCCATTTTTGAGGATTTGTACCCAGTTCTGGATCGCTTTTCAAACGGCTGTCGTAGGCCTCTTTCGCCGCTGGAAACCGCTCAAATATGCGCGCCTGCATCATCTTCATACGCTCCACGGTCATCTCAGCCCCACCCGAGACCGCTGGCACCCCACCAGAGGCCAGGCGCGCCCCGGTGTTCTCCGCAGGAGGTTTCGCAGTGTCCGCAGCCACCGCCCCTGCGCCCACCAGTCGCACAGCCGTCCCTGGGCGCAATCCCTCCTGGCCCACGGTAATCACACGCTCGCCGTCTACAAGCCCTTCACGCACCTCTGCCCACTCGTTGTCTTCGAACCCCAATACCACCTTTTTTCGTATCGCTTTACCCGCATCCGAGGCCGAATCGGGTTCAAAAACAAAAATCTGATTCCCTTCCCCTTCCAGAATCAGCGACTTTTTGGGAATCACCAGAGAATTTTCGTGTGTATCCGTTATGATATAAACAGACGCGAACATTCCAGGCCGGAGAATAGACTGGCCGTGTCCGGGGATTTCAATTGTAACCTTGATCGTACCACTTTCCGGATTCACTACCGGGCTGATCATTGTCACCTTACCCCGAAAATCCTTACCCGGTGCGGACTCAACCGTCACCCGAGCCCCCTGCCCTACAGCCACCTTGCCAATGCTTTTCTCTGGAATGCGGATCCGCGCCAACAAAGGGTCGAAATCGGCAACCGAAAATACCACCTGGTTGTTTGTGACCATGTTCCCAATTTCCACACTCCGAATGGTCACCACGCCCTTTACAGGGGATGTGATCTCCGTATAGCTGGAATTGAGCCGTGCCTGGTCCAGTTGCGTCCGCGTACGCTGCATTTGCATTTTGGAAGTCTCGTATCGCTCCGCACTTACCAGTTTCCGCTCGAACATCTTCTCATCTCGCTCATACGTACGAAGCGCATCCGTATATGCCACCTTCATCTGAGCGACCTGCAATCGTGCGGACTCCACGTCCAGTTCCGCCAGCACCGTTCCGGCCTGCACCGGATCGCCCTCCTCCTTCAGGATGGCCTCCACTTGCCCTGTTGTACGGGAGCGCACATCGACCCACTTGAAGGCTTCCAGTGTGGTATTGGCCAGAATGTATTCAGATATATCCCTGCGCGCCACCGATTCTACTTTCACCGGAACCGCCGCCGCACTCGCCCCACCCCGCCTGCGCCCCTCCGCTCCAGAGCCAGCCTGCCCACTTTCTTCCCCACC
>JAQCGA010000262.1 GCA_027619145.1 bacterium
AAACCTTCAGCGCATTCCCGCCGCTGGTCGTTTCCGGATTGCCGAACATCACACCAATTTTCATACGGATCTGGTTGACAAACATCACGCAGGTCTTGGCCCGATTGATGGAGCCAGACAGCTTGCGCAGGGCCTGGGACATGAGCCGGGCCTGCAGGCCCATATGGGAATCGCCCATCTCACCTTCCAACTCCGCCCGCGGCACCAGCGCCGCCACTGAATCCACCACCACCACAGCGAAAGCCCCGCTCCGCACTAGCGTATCCGTAATTTCCAGCGCTTCTTCGCCCGTATCTGGCTGGGAAATAAGCAGGCTTTCCAAATCCACACCAATACGCTCGGCCATTTCTACATTCAGCGCATGTTCGGCATCTACAAACGCGCACACACCACCCCTGCGCTGAGCCTGCGCAATAATATGTAATGTAAGCGTGGTTTTACCCGAACCTTCCGGTCCGTACACTTCCACCACTCGGCCTCGCGGCACACCCCCGGCTCCCAGGGCTACATCCAGGGCCAGCGAGCCAGTAGGAATTACTTCTGCCGGAACCCGTTGGCCATTCTCTCCGCCCAGGCGCATAATCGAGCCTTGGCCGAACTGTTTTTCAATTTGAGAAATGGCGAGGTCAATTGCCTTCGCCTTGCCGTCTGAAGCATCTTTTTTTGCCATCTCGTTGCCCCTCCTGTCCGTTCACTATGAAGTTGATCTGGGATCACGGCACAGCCTGAAAACCGTGGAGAGACCTGGTTTTCTGCGCCGCCCATTGGTAACGACGTAATATACTGAACACATGTATATTGGTCAAGGGCGAAAATACGCAAAAATAAGCCACCGAATCACCTACCCGTACCAGAACAACAACGCAGCTCGCAACAACAAATGGCCGTACAACCCTGCAATCACATCGTCCACCACAACGCCCCAACCCCCCGGCAACCCCTCAGCCCAACGGGCCGGCGGAGGCTTAAAAATATCCAGAATCCGAAACAGGAAAAAAGCGGCAATTCCCAGAGCAACAGACGGCGGCAAAAATGCAACCGTAACAAAAAACCCAACAAACTCGTCTATCACCACCGGCCCGGGATCTTTGCCCCACACCGCCTCACCAGCAGAAGCCGCCCACACACCCACAAAAAAAAGCCCAACCAGAAAAACAGCCCAGGCCACCGGGGTCAACTCCGGCATCAGGCAATAAATTACCAGTGCAACAGCCGTACCCGCTGTTCCCGGCGCAATCAGAGAATATCCGGAAAAAAAACCAGTAGACGGGCTACAAAATTCAAGAGCGGTTTCCTCCACCAGAAACCGCGTCAGGGGCGATGCCGGTTATGTTCAATCAGGTATCGCGCACCAGACACCACGGCAACCAGGGTTACAACGGCAACCAGTAGATTGAGTACCAGGTGCGACCAGGAATCTACCAGCACCAGCGGCTGGGCCGTAAACTCGGCCTCCAGGACCCGCACATTAATAAAAACCAGAATCCCAAAAATCAGCACCAACTGAAGCATCGTTTTCCACTTCGCCAACCGGGATGTCACCACGGCCCGCCCCTGGCGGATCGCGTAAATACGTAAAAATGTAATCACTGCATCCCGGAACAACATCGCCCCTACCAACCAGGCCTCTACCATTCCCAAAATCACAAATGAAATCAGCGCAGAAGAAACCAGCAACTTATCCGCCAGCGGGTCCATGAAGCGCCCCAGACTGGTAATCGTCTTATCTCTTCGCGCAATACGCCCGTCGTAAAAATCCGTCAACGATGCTACCGTGAATACCAGCAACGCCAGAATCTTCCAGTACCAGCTATCTGAAAAAATAAGCACCAGGAAAACCGCCGTCAGAACGATCCGGACTGCGGTCAGCACGTTCGGCACCGTCAGAATCCGGCCCTTCGTTCCAGGGTCCGAAAGGTGCAATCTCTGAGAGTCGCTGCTCATGGGTTGCGTGCGTTCCATCAGCTATATTTCCCTGCGCCCTTCCAGGGCACGTGCCAGGGTAACCTGATCTGCCAGCGCCAGGTCGCTGCCTACCGGCAGACCCCGCGCAATTTGTGTAACCTTAACCGACAACGGGTTCAGCAAATGCCGAAGGTATTGCGCTGTTGCATCCCCTTCCACAGTAGGGCCATTGGCCAGAATCACCTCACCAACCTCCCCGCTCTGAAGCCGAGCCACAAGCTCTTTCACGTGCAAATCTTCCGGCCCAATTCCATCCAGCGGAGAAATCCGCCCGCCCAGAATATGATATAATCCTCGATACATGTGCATCCGCTCTACCGCCAGCAAATCCCCCACAAAATCCACCACCATCAACACCGCCCGATCCCGGCGACCATCCGCACAAATTGGGCATGGATCCACCTCGGCCAGATTAAAACACTGCGAACACGCCTTGATCTGGGTTTTCACCTCCACCAGGAGCTCGGCCAAACTCCTCACTTCTTCGGTTTCCCACGTGAGGACCTCCAGCGCAATTCGCCGGGCGGACTTTTGTCCGATCCCCGGGAGGCGCCCCAACCCGTTTACCAGCCGATCAATGGCATTCACAGCCACAACAGTTCTCTTTTCATTAGGCCAATTGACAATTGGGAATTCTTCTTAAAGCCCCGGGAAATTCATCCCAGGAGGCAGCAGTTTTCCCATTTCCTTCTCGGACAATTCCTGTGCCTTTTGACGGGCCTGCTGGATGGCCGTCAACACCAGGTCTTCCAGCATTTCCACATCCTCCGGATCGACAACTTCCGGGTTAATCTTAATGCCCACAATCTCCTGCTGCCCATTGGCCGTCACCACCACCATACCCCCGCTCGCCGTTCCTTCTACCTGCTTCTGCGCCAGCTCTTCTTGCACCTTCGCCATCTGGGCCTGAAGCTTCTGGGCCTGCTTCATCATGCCCTGCATTCCTTTTGCCATCCATCCCTCCTGAAGTCTTCTCAGTTTTTACCGGCGCTGAATTTCTCCATCGAAAATCCGCAGGGCCATCTGCACCCGCTCGTCCGTTTCCGGAGCCTCTTCCTCGCGGGCTTCCGGCCCCGCACCCCCATTCTGCTCAAATTCACAGGAAATATGCACCTTTTCACCAAACAACTCTGCAAGCACGGCTTCCACCGTTTCCTTGTTTCGTTTCACCTGATTGGAGTGAAACGCATTGCTCTGTTTAAACGCCACAACCAATTGATCTGCATCCAGCTTTGCAGGTGTGCCTTCGGCCAGAAACGTACCCACTGAAATCTTCTTCGCTTTCACCCCCTGCACCACCTTACTCCACGATTCTTGAAGTGCCTGCAACGTCAACTCGCCAATCGGTTGAACCGGTGCCTGCGCTGCCTGTGGAGGAACCTCACGCGGCCTTTCTTGCGGCGGCTCTGCAGGTGGAGCCCCCGCCCCCTCAGCCGAACGTTCTATTGGAGGCCGGGTGGATGAAACGACTTCAACCGGTCGTTCTTTCGGAGGCTCGCGGCGTGCCCGAGGCGCAGCCTCGGGGCCATTCTGAGATCTCGGCTCAGGCGCTACCCGTTCGGGGCTCCGCACTTCTGGACGCGGAGCGCTTGTCGGACGAGCAGGAGCAACCGGGGCAACCGGGCGGCTCTGCAACAAATCTTCCAACCGATTCAGACGCCCCATCAGCTCTTCCAAAGACTCCGAAGAAGCCAGCTTTACCAGCTTCATGACCGTCAACTCCAGCCAGAACCGGGGCTCAGACACCCGCCCCAGGTTCAATTCCAGTTCAGACACCACCTGAAGCATCCGCAACACATCGTCTTCCTGGAACTTCCCACCAACCTCCGTGTACCGCACCCGGTCGGACTCGGGCAAATCTTCGTCTTCCATCTTGCCCGAAACGCAGGCCACCAGCAAATGCCGAAAATGCTCCAGCAGCCCCTCGGTAAACTCGCCGACGTCGCCGCCTTCTTCCAGCATCCGCGTGACAATCTTCAAGGCGACCGGACCGTTCTGAGCCAGCACGGAATCGACCAGCTCAAAATACAAATCCCGAGGAACAATACCCAGCAAATCTCGCACAGCCGAAGCTGTAATGGCCCCATCGGAAAACGAACGAACCTGGTCCAAAAGGCTCAGCGCATCCCGCATCGCACCATCGGCCTTGCGGGCAATCAGAAACAGCGCTTCTTCCTCCACCTCCGGCTTCTCTATTTTCTCCTCAGACTCCGATTTCTTTCTTTCTACTTCTGCCTTCTCCCATTCGCGCTCCAGAATCTCCTGCAACTCTCCTACGATTTGTTCCGTGGGTATCCGCCGAAAATTGTATCGCTGGCACCGAGACAGGATCGTCTCCGGCACTTTGTGTGGCTCGGTGGTTGCGAACACGAATACCACACGCGGCGGTGGCTCTTCCAGCGTTTTCAGCAGGGCATTAAACGCTTCCGGCGTGAGCATATGCACTTCATCAATAATATAAACCTTGTGCTTGCCCTTCGATGCCGCGTACCCCACTTCTTCGCGCAACTGCCGGATTTCATCAATGCCCCGGTTGGAAGCCCCGTCAATTTCCAACACATCCATACTCTTGCCGTCCGCAACAGACCGGCAATATTCGCACGTTCCACACGGCTCCGGTGTAGGACCATTCACACAGTTTAACGCCTTGGCCAGCAGCCGGGCTGTGGTCGTCTTGCCTGTTCCCCTCGGCCCGGAAAACAGATAGGCGTGTGCGATCCGGTCCAGGCGGATTGCATTTTGCAACGTCGTAACAATATGCTCTTGAGCCACAACCCTGCTGAACACCTCGGGCCGCCACTCACGGGCCATGACCTTATAAGACATAGCACCTGCTATCCCTTAGAAGCTGTCTTAAAAGCGAATTTTAAAACAACTTCTTAGAAAACAGAATTCAGCGCGAACGGGCAAAGTATAAAGTATTTGGGCGGGAAGGCGAAACACAAACCTGCGGAAACTTGGAATCGGGCTGGCGAGACACAGCCGGGAGCCGTGTGGCCCCGGCACGGCAAAAAGCCGTAGATCCTGCACGCTGCCGAAAAAGGAGGGCCGGTTTTCTACCGGAACAAAATAAGGCCGTGCACCGCGCTTTGGCCCCCCATCCTGGGGCGTCCGGAAAGCGCCAGCTCCTGCCAGGTACCCCTGCGGCACACGGGACGAACCGCCTACCGCTGCTACCTTCCGGTCCTGACGGGGTTTGGCGAGGTCACGTTGCGCAGGACCTGACGATCCACACCGCTTTCTCTCCGAAGCACAACCCACAACGGTGGAGCCTTAGACACGGAATTCAACCCCGCTATAGCGGATTGCGGGCTACAGGGCACCGCTACCTCCCCGTCTAGCACGACCTATAAAACCAGGAATCAGGGATCAGGGGTCAGGAATCAGGGTTTGAAATTCTGACCCCTGGCCCCTGATTCCCGATTCCTGACCTCTTGTATCTTGGTGGAGCAGATGGGGATCGAACCCACGACCTCCAGAGTGCGATTCTGGCGCTCTCCCAAACTGAGCTACTGCCCCACACAATTTCAAACCATCTCAATCACAATCCGACTGTCACGCGAAACCTGCTTCAATGCCGTAACATCGCCCAGCACGCGGCCAATTGGATTCACCGGGCTGGCAGGCCGAATCTCATTGCCTTCGCTGGCAGGCGTTTTTCCGTAAAAAATACAAAACGCTTTCCCAGGCGGCCAGTACCCCAGATCTCCCACCTCCACGGTTTCACGAGGATCTTCGGGGCCAGCATCCAGGGGAATGGCGAAATAAATCTCATTCCCCCAGGTATTGAACCCGCTCTCCAGTGGAAGTACAGCCCGCACTCGGGCCGCCGTCTCCGAGTGATTTAACTCGGCATCCAGTTCAAGACTGCCAACACGAATGTGAATTGGAAACGGCATTGTGATTGAGTACGGTTGGTTAAATATGGCGGAGAGGGTGGGATTCGAACCCACGGTATCCGTGAAGATACACATGATTTCCAGTCATGCCTGTTCGACCACTCCAGCACCTCTCCCGCCCAGCCTGTCTTCAAAATACTTCAGATAGCAATCCAACTTGCCCATTCTACATTCTTGGCGGAGAGGGTGGGATTCGAACCCACGGTACCCGCGAAGGTACACCGGTTTTCGAGACCGGCCTGTTCAACCAGCTCCAGCACCTCTCCGAACAAACTTACTTGTTTCGCAACGTTCGAAAAAACTGTTTCAAAATGTCTGAGCAGGCCTCTTGCAACACGCCTGTCTGAACTTCA